>CAMCNQ010000139.1 GCA_945875955.1 Limnohabitans sp. Rim8
CTGGGGTGTATTAAGTGCGCATCAAGCTGGGGACGCAGTGGCGTGTGATTTACGTGGCCAACCGGGGTGACGCGGTTTACGTGCCCCACGCTTTTCAAAAGACCACGCAAAAAACCGCCAAGCATGACATTGACTTGGCCGCTGCGCGATACAAGCAAATAGGAGCCTGAACCATGACCGAATCCGATATTCAACCGTCCAGTGGCAATGTGTTTTTAGACCTTGGGTTTTCTGAGGGCGAGGCGGCTGTGCTGGCCTTGCGTGCTGATTTGATGGGGCGTTTGCGTTTGCTGGTGCAGCAAGAGGGATGGACGCAAGCGCAAGCAGCCAAGCGCTTTGGGGTGGCTCAGTCGCGAGTGTCTGACCTGGTGCGAGGCAAGTGGGAAAAGTTCAGCCTTGACATGCTCATTACCCTGGCTGCCCGTGCAGGGCAGAAGGTGGCGATTGAAATGCACGCTTGAAAAGTCGCGCAATCCACACACGAGTCCGCATTTCAGCCGTTTTCTTCACATGCAGACAACAACATGCAGATTGTCAGGCTCGCCTGCGTTTCATTCCATAAGCCGTTTTTCCAGCGCATCCGTGATGATCAACGACAAAACAATCGCAGCCGTTTGCCCTTTTCGGCGTTTTTTCAGCCCACGGCCCTCAGCGCCAGCATCAAGCCGCTGACAACCAGCAGTGCGCAAATGATTTGCCGCAGGCGTGCCACAGGCACATGCCGCGCCAAGCGGTGGCCCAGCCACACGCCGGTCAGTGCCACCCCGATCAACAAGGCAAAGCGCTGCCAGATGACCGCGTGGGAAAGACGCCCCTCCCAGGCCAAGCCCAACAGCACCGTGCTGGCCGCCACGGTGATGATCATGGGGATGCTGGCGCGTATGTGTTGGGCGTTGTCAAGGCGGCGGCTCAACCAGGCCACCACCAAGGGGCCTGCGGTGCCAAAAATCAGCGCTACCAGGCCAATGGCCGTCCCTACAGGCCAGGCCCAAGCCCAAGCGCCGGCGGGCTGCACTTTGGGGGCAGCCGCTGGGCGCAGGGCACTCAAGCCCACCGCCGCCACGTAGATGCCCAGCAAAACCAAGGGCCAGCGCGCCTGCATGTGCGGCAGCAGCCACAAACCCAGCAGCGTGCCCAACAACAAACCGGGCAGCAAGCGGCGCAGCTCTGCCCACTGCACTTGCCGCCAATTGAGGCCACTGTGAAATGCCGAGGCCGGCACATCCATCAGCAGGCACAAGGCCACCACTTCGGGCAATGGCCACTGCCAGGCCAGCAAGGGCACGATGACCAGGGCCGAGCCAAAACCCGTTAAACCCAAGGCGGTGTAGCCCAGCAAGACCACCCCCATGGGCACCCACCACTCTTGCATGACCATTTTTCCGCCCTTCAATCGATCAATTGGGTTTTTACAAATGCCCGAAATACCGCCATCACGGGCAACTCGGTGCGACCCGCCAAGGTGACGAGTCCCAGGCGCGCTCCAGCGCGAAAGGGCGGGTCAAGCGTCAGCTCGACCAATGAGCCATCGGCCAGCCCCTCACGTGCTGCGCCCATGATGCCCAAAAACACGGCATCGGTCTGGCGCACCACATCAATCAGGCTGGCAATGTCTTCGCATTGCAAAGTCGCCATTTGCGCCGGATTGGCCCTCGGACCATAGTGGTCCACCATGATGCGGACCACCTCTTGCGACAAGGGGGTAGAAGCGATAGGAAAAGCCAGCATGGCATCAAACGGCACCGGGCCAGTCCGCCGCAGCAGCGGGTGCCCCTGTCTGCACAGGAAACCGGCCCGCATTTCCACGACATGCTCCATCCTCAGGTCGGGTGCCATGGCCACACGCCGCACGTCGACCACCAGGGCATCGAGTTGACGCTCACGCAACTGCAGCAATTGCAACTCGGTCGCGCCACGCGACACGGACACCTGCACCGTGGGATGGTGCTCTGCCATGTGACACAACCAAGGCGTCATCAACATGGCCCCTGGCCCCGAGCCCAAACCCACCCGCAAACTGCCCAAGCCCCCTTCTTGCAACAAGGCCGCGCCCTGTTTGAGTTCTTGCGCTTCATGCACGATGCGGCGCGCACGCTCCAGCACCGACAGGCCCAGCGGCGTCAGTTCATTCTTTTTTCCAATCCGATCCACCAAAGGCCCACCCAGTTCCTCTTCGAGCACCTGGATGCTGCGGCTGAGCGCCGATTGGGTGATGTGCAGTTTTTCGGCGGCACGGCTGAACGAACCCGTTTCGGCCAAGGCCAGCCAATGAGACAAATGTTTGAGGTTCATGCATTCATTTTAAGAATGAAAACCAGAAAAATAATTCATTGGACACATCTTAAGGCGATTTCTAAGATTCAACCAAGGCCCGTCTTTGGACCTTTACAAACCCTCAAGAGGAGACAAACCCATGAAACACCGCACCTTGCTCAAAGGCCTGCTGGCCGCTGGCCTGTCCACCCTGATGCTCGCCCAGGGGGTTCTGGCCCAAACTTACCCCACCAAAACCATCAACCTGATCGTGCCCTACCCGGCTGGCGGTCCTTCTGACTTTTTTGCGCGCAAAGTACAACCCGATGCTGCCGCCAAACTGGGGCAGACCATGGTGATTGACAACATCGGTGGCGCCGGGGGTGCGATCGGCATGGCCAAGCTGGTCAATTCGCCTGCCGACGGCTACACCCTGAGCCTGGGCAGCCCGATGGAGCTGGTGCTGGCACCCATGGCCATTCAGGGCGTCAAATACAAATCGGAAGACTTCAAACTGGTGGCTCAATTTGCCACCACCAACACGGTTTTGGCGGTGCGCAACTCGTTGAACATCAAAACGGTGGACGAATTGCTGGCCTTTGCCCTCAAAAACACCGACAAGCCGCTGAGCTACGGCAGCGTGGGCCCGGGCTCTTTGTACCACCTGATTGGCGAGAAGTTTTCGCAGATCACCAAAGTGCAAATGTTGCACATCCCTTACAAAGGCATTGCGCCGCTGCTGACCGACCTGATGGGTGGCCAAATCGACATGGCCTTTCTGCCCATGGCGGGCTCCATTCCCCAAACCCTGATTGACGGCAAAATCCAGGGCTTGGCAGTGACGGCCAAAACGCCCCACGCCCTGTTCAAGCAGTTCCCGGCCATGGCGACCATGAAGGGGATGGAAGCCATGGACTTTGACATCTGGGCGGGTGTGCAAGTGCACAAAAACACACCAGACGCGGTGGTCAACACCTTGAACAAGGCGTTCTATGCGGCCGCTGAAGTGCCTGAAACCCGCAAAGCACTGGAAGCCAGTGGCAACATGGTTCTGCCCTCGCGCACGCCTGCCGAGCTGGCACGTGTCTACCAAGCTGAGATCGAGCGCTACCGCGCCATCGCCAAATCGATTAACCTGCAAGCCCAGTAAACGACGAGGTCAGTCCATGAATGCCCCAGCCGATGCTTTTTTGCACGACAAACTGCAAGCCCTGCATGCCCAAGCGGGTGAATTCATCGCGGTGCGCCGCGACATCCACAAGCACCCCGAGATGGGCTACAAGGAATACCGCACGAGTGACTTGGTGGCGGAACAATTGACGTCTTGGGGCTACCAGGTCACCCGTGGCTTGGGCGGAACGGGCCTGGTCGGTCAAATAAAAAAGGGCTCTGGCCATCGCGCCATCGGCATCCGCGCCGACATGGACGCACTGCCCATTGACGAGGCGACCGGCCTGCCCTATGCCAGTTGCAACGTGGGCATCATGCATGCCTGCGGCCACGACGGGCACACCGCCATGCTGCTGGCTGCGGCCAAACACATCGCGCACAAAGGCGCGTTTTCTGGCACGGTGAACCTGATTTTTCAGCCCGCCGAGGAAGGCCTGGGCGGGGCCAAAAAGATGATGGAAGACGGTCTGTTCAAGCAGTTCCCGTGTGATGCCATCTTTGCCATGCACAACATGCCCGGTCAGCCGCAAGGCCACCTGGTCTTGCGCGACGGCTCGGCCATGGCGTCGTCCGACAACGTGACCATCACCTTGCACGGCAAAGGCGGGCACGGTGCCATGCCGCATGTGGCCGCTGACCCGGTGGTGGCCGGATCGGCCATCGTCATGGGCTTGCAAAGCATTGTGGCGCGCAACGTGGACCCTCAGCAAATGGCCATCATCACGGTGGGGGCCTTCCATGCTGGTGTGGCCAACAATGTGATTCCGCAGACCGCCACGCTCAAGTTGAGCGTTCGTTCATTGCACCCCGACGTGCGCATCTTGCTGGAAAAACGCATCACCGAACTGGTCCATGCCCAAGCCCAAAGTTATGGGGTCACGGCCGAGATCGACTACCAACGCGGCTACCCTGTGCTGGTCAACCACCTGCATGAGACCGACTTCGCCCGCGCTGTGGCCGAAGAGCTGGTGGGGGCTGACAAAGTGGTGCGCCAAGGCCGCGCCCTGAACGGCAGCGAAGACTTTGCCTTCATGCTGGAAGAAGTACCGGGCAGCTATTTGCTGATCGGCAATGGCGATGGCACGGGTGACGGCCACGGCGCGTGCATGGTGCACAACCCGGGTTATGACTTCAATGACAAAAATGTGGCCGTGGGCTCGGCGTTCTGGTCATTGCTGGTTGAGCGCTTCTTGCCCGCCTGAAGCGGCTGCGCCATTCCATCAAAAAGGGCAAGCCTGATGGCTTGCCCTTTTTTTGAGGCATCGACTGAAAATCAGACCGGTTTCTGATGAATCAAGGTTTTGGCCAGCACATTCAAACGGCTGCCGACCCGGCTCAAATCCGCCATCACGCTGAAGTGGTTCAGGCCGGGCAGGTCTTCGCAAACCGGCACGGTTTTGGGCCCCCAGGCTTGGTGGATCAAGCGGTTGTGGCGCAGGAATTCGGCGCTCTCGTCAGCGCCCGCCACCGAATACAAAACGCCCTTGCGAGGCCTTTGCCATTTGGCTGGGCTGGCCATGCGCACATGCGCGGGCGTCAAGCGCAGATCGCCCTGCACAAACAGCGTCTTGCGCACCGGTGAAAGGTCAAAAAGGCCAGAGATGGACAGGGCCTTGCGCGCCAAACCGGCGGGCAAATCGCGGCCCAGTTTCTTCCAGTCGCAGGCCAGCAGCATGGCCGCCAAGTGGCCACCGGCGGAATGGCCGATCACGGTGATGTTGTTGCGGTCGCCACCGTGCTGGGCGATGTGACGCCAAACCCAGGCACAGGCCTGGGCCATTTGCATGGCGATGCCGGGCACCGTCACCGGCTGTGCCTCGGTGCCGGGGCACAGGGCGTAATTGACCACCACCACACAAGCGCCCATGTCACGCAAGGCGGGGGCCACAAAGGAGTGGTCGGACTTGTCCAGGCTGCGCCAGTAACCGCCGTGGATGAAGACCACCACGGGCGCGTCTTTGCGCTTGGCCGGGAAGATGTCCAGGGTTTCGTTGGGCCCCTCGCCATAGCGCAGGTCCAGCCGCGGCTTGAGGGTCTGGCGAGCCTGCTCAGAGGCGGTTTTCCAATGCTCGAAATGCTCAGCAAAGTCGGGCACCAGGGCCCGGTTGTTGTACATGCGGTCGTGCCAAGCGGCGTCTTTGATGGGCATGGGGTCTCCAAAACGAATAAGGGGTGCATCTTGGCACAAGTGGCCTATTGCACCAGGCAGATTTGCGACAAGCTTGCGGGATGGGCGATGCACAGGCGCTGGTTAGGCGCTGAATCAGTACTCAATAGTCGCCAAGTAGGCGTCTTCACAGGTCAAATTTTCATTTCCAAGCGCAGCTGCAGCGTGCGCCAGTTGCGGTCCGTGCTGCGGGCGGTTTCGCTCTGGCCCGCGCCGGTGAAACTGCTGACCGTCAGGTAATCGCGGGGCAGCAAGTTGCTCACCGTCAAGCGCAAGCCGGTGGCCGCAGAAAAGCGCCACAGGCCATAGACATCGACCACGCGCTTGGCCCCTTGGTAGGCCATTTGCTCCTGGCTGATGCGGGTGTCGTAGTCGGGATTCCAGTTGAAGTTACCCCCCAGGGTCAGCGGCATGCCGCGCAAGCGGTAGTCGGCCCCCAAGTTGGCGGTCATGCTGGGCTGGCGATCGAGCCGGTTGTCGGGGCCGGGCAAGTCCAACACTTTGGAGCGGAAAAAACTGGCGTTGCTGCGGATGTCCACCGGCCAGGCCGTTGCCCAGACCTGGTTCAAACGGAATTTGGCTTCCAACTCAAGCCCTTGGGTGATGGCGTCGCCCACGTTTTCGGGCGTTGAGAGCCAGCGGGGAACGCTGGCGCCGGGGACAGCCTGCAAAGCGGTTTGGTAGCGGATCAGGTCTTGGATGTTTCGACGGAACAGACTGGCGCTGAGCACACCGCCGCCCTCAAGGTAGCGCTCAAAAGCCAGGTCGATACCGGTAGCCAACTCGGGCCGCAAATCGGCATTGCCCATGCGGTCGGGCAGTGTGGGTTGGTTGGGACCTGTCACGGGATAGTCCGGCGAGTAGCGCAGCGGTGCCACCAAGTTGTAAAGCGTGGGCGTTTTGTAACTGCGTGTCAGGCTCATGCGCACCTGGTCTCGCTTGGCCGGGTCAGGCTTCCACAAAGCGTGCAGCAAAGGGGTCCAGACCTGGCTTTTGTTGCGCTTGAGTGCCTCACTCACCTGGCCTTCGGTCAAGATGCTTTCGTAGCGAAGGCCTGCATAGGCCGACCAGTTCGGGTTGATCTTGAACTCGTCTTGCGTGTAGGCCGCCCAACGCGCCGTGCGGGCCTTCAGGTTGCCGCTCTCAGCGCCTGCGCCCGCGCTGGCCTCTTCGGCGCGCCGCACCCCTTCTTGTTCCACGCCACTGACCCATTGGTGGCCGTTGTCCAACACACGCGTCCATTTGGCATTCAGGCTGCTGCTGCGGTCGGTGAAGCGTTGCTCGTCCGCAGAATTCAACAACAGCAAGGCAGAGGGGTCCAAGTCGGTTTGCTTGCTGAGCCTGTCGTACTTGGACTGGCCCAGACCGAAACGCACTTCCAGGCGGTCATCGGCCGACAAACGCTGGGCCCATTGACCGTTCAGACGAACAGCGGCATAACGGCTTTGGCTGTCGGTCAAGGCGGCGTCGGGAAAGCTTGTAGATGTCAGAGGGCGGGCATCGATACGGCCTTGGGCCGCGTATTCGGAATAAATCACAAAAGGCGTCAAGGTCAGGGTTTTGCCCTGCTCGCCCATCCATTGCAAACGGGCGTTGGCGAACACCCCTTGGCGATGGCCCACGGATTGAGACACGCGCTCTTGGGGGTCGCGGTAGGTGGAGAGGATTTCGGTCACCCCCTCATCGGCACGCCGGGTGTCCATCGCCGACAGTGTGAAAGTGCCGGCCAGGGGCTCGGTCTTGAGGTTGCGCACCCAGTTGAGCTGGTTGGAGCCCTGGCCATGCTCTTGGCTGCGGGTGATCTTCAGGTCATCGGGGTTGGCCTTTTGCCCTTCGCGCAACACAATGTTGATGGTCCCAGCGATGGCGCGAGCCCCGGTTTCTGCCGTTGGGGCGCGCAAAATTTCAATTCTTTCTACCTGCTCGGGGGTCAAAGAGTCGACCGAAAACCCCGGAGGCATGCGCTCGCCATCCAGCAAAATTTGGGTGTAGCCACTGCCCATACCGCGCATGCGAATGGCCCCGCCACGCCCGGGCGCACCCTGCACCGTGACACCGGGCAAGCGCTTGAGCACATCGCCCAAGGTGGCATCGCCTTGTTTCTCGATCTCTTCACGCCCAATGACAATTTTCGAGGCGGTGGATTCGCGCCGCTGTTCACTGTCGTTGTTGCGCT
>CAMCNQ010000140.1 GCA_945875955.1 Limnohabitans sp. Rim8
GAAGCCGATCAGCAAGCCAGCCTGACCGGCGATGTCTCGGTCACCGTGGTCGATGTGCTGGCCAACGGCAACCTGATGGTGCGTGGCGAGAAGCAACTGGCTTTGACAGAGGGTGCCGAAATCATCCAGGTCAGCGGCATCATCCGCCCTGAAGACATCTCGCCCAACAACACCGTGCAATCGCGCCGTCTGGCCAACGCCCAAATCGCTTACCGCGGTACAGGCGACATGGCCAACGCCAGCAAAGCCGGCTGGGGCACCAGCGCCCTCATGAAACTTTGGCCCTTTTGAGTCACCAGGAACTCCCCATGAAAACCACCCTCTTGTCTTTGCTCATGGTGCTCGGTTTGTCCGGCACAGCCTGGGCTGACCGCGTCAAGGACCTGGCCTCGGTGGCCGCGGGCCGCAGCAACCAATTGATCGGCTACGGTTTGGTGGTGGGCTTGCAAGGCACGGGCGACGGCTCGGACGTGTCCTTCACAGCGCAAAGCATGAAAGCCATGCTGGCCCGACTGGGTGTGGGCATAGACGGCCCCTTGTCTGACTTTGAACAAAATGCCAGCAGCGGCAAGATCGACATCAAAAACGTGGCTGCGGTGATGGTCACCGCCGAGTTGCCCGGCTTTGCCAAGCCCGGTCAAAAAATTGACGTCAACATTTCTGCCATTGGCAAAGCCACCAGCCTGCGCGGCGGCAATTTACTGCTGACCAGTCTGCGCGGTGTGGACGGTGAGATTTACAGTTTGGCCCAAGGGGCTTTGACCGCCACCGGGATTGAAACCAGTGCCGCAGGCTCCAAAGTCAGCATCGGTGTGCCCACCTCCTCGCGCATTCCGGGCGGTGCCACGGTCGAGCGCATGGTCGACACCCCCTTTGAGAAAGCCGACCATGTGGTCATGAATGTCCGCGAGTCGGACTTCACCACCACCACCGCGATTGTCAACGCGATCAACAAGAATTTTGGCCAAGACACCGCCCAAGCCCTGGACGGCATGTCGTTTGCCATCAAAGCGCCCAGCGACATGTCGCAGCGCGTGGCCTTCATGAGCATGGTTGAAAACCTGGATGTGGTGCCGGGCGAACCCCCTGCCCGCGTGGTGGTCAACTCGCGCACGGGCACCGTGGTGATCAGCCGCAACGTGCGCGTCACCGCAGCGGCCGTGGCCCACGGCACGATCTCGGTGGCCATCTCTGCCACCAACGAAGTCTCGCAACCCAACGCCTTGGCTGCAGGCCAAACCGCCGCCGTGCAAAACGCCAACATCGCCGTCTCCGAACCTAAGAACCCCATGTTCTTGTTCCAACCCGGTGTGGATTTGCGCCAAGTGGTTGATGCGGTGAACCAGGTCGGTGCCACCCCGTCAGCTTTGATCGCCATCCTCGAAGCCCTGAAAAGCACCGGCAGTTTGCGTGCCGAGCTTATCGTGATTTAAGGCAGAGCCACCATGAGCGACATGTCCACCAACACCGCCAGCACCTACCTGGACTTCAACGCCTTGGCGCGTTTGAAGGGTGAGGCAGCGCAAGACCCAGTCAAAGCCATCCGCCAGACCGCCGAGCAATTCGAAGCCTATTTCATCCAGCAAATGATGAAAACCATGCGCGAGTCGATTGAAAAAAGCGACCTGGTCGAAAACGGCAACGCGGACATGTACCAAGACCTGATGGACAAAGAGGTGTCTTTGCAAATGGTCAAACGCGGCGGCATGGGTCTGGCCGACATGATGGAGCGCCAAATGATTCAGGCTCAAGGCCTGAGCACCCAAGACGCCTTGCAGCAGCGGCACGTGGAGCCCAAAGCCATGCCCCTGAACCCGCCTCGCGAAGCCATGTCCCTCAAGCCTGAAGCCATCAAGGCCTATGAATTGGATCGACCCGGAAGCTTCAAACTTGAGCGCAGTCTGATGGGGAATAAACCATGAGTGACTTGCTCAGCATTGGCAGCTCGGGCGTGACCGCCTACCAGCGGGCGCTGGCCACGGTTTCCAACAACATCGCCAACGTCAACACCGACGGTTATACCCGGCAAGATGTGGCCCTGAGCTCCAACGAGCCGAGAGAATTTGGCAGCAGCTATTTGGGCACAGGTGCCCGCTTCGACGCGGTTCAGCGCCAATACGACGCCTTTGTGGAGTCCAACCTGCGCAACAGCAACAGCGACCTGGCCAGCCAAAAGCCCCTGCTGTCTTACGTCAATCGGCTCATCGATGTGATGGGCGATGAAAGCATTGGCCTGACCACGGCCATGAACCGCTTCTTTGAGTCCAGCCGCGACTTGGCCAGCGACCCCGCATCCACCGTCTCGCGCAGCACTTTTTTGCGCGATGCCGATGGTTTGGCCGCCCGCTTTCGCCAATTGGCGGGGCAATTTGATTTGCTGGAGAACGAAACCCGCCAATCGGTGGAAACCGATGTCGGTCAAATCAACGCACTGACCCAACAACTGGCCTTGCTCAACAAGCAAATGGTCAAGCACAGCAGCGCCGACAGCCAACCCTCTGAATTGCTGGACCAACGCGACCGTTTGCTGCGCGATCTGTCGGGTTTGGTGGCCATCAAAACCAAATTTGAGCCCAATGGCGCGGTGCTGGTCAGCGTGGGCGACACCCTGGACCAAGGCATTTTGGTGCAAAGCGGAAAATCACGTGCGATCAGCGTCGCGCCCTCGGCCATAGACCCCGAAAAAATTGGATTCGTGATCGATGCTTACGCCACCCCAGAGAACATTCCCGGCATCAGCAGCGGCAAAATTGGTGGGGTGATGGGTTTTCGCGACCAGGTCTTGACGCCAGCGCTCAACTCACTGAACGACTTGGCCGAAGCCATGGCCAATCAAATCAATGCGATCCACCGCGATGGGGTGGACGCCGAAGGCCTGCTGGGTGGCGATTTGTTTGCGTTCAGCGCCGACAAACCCCTTCAGGCTGCGGGCATGCAAATGGTTGTGCAAGACACCAACCGCGTGGCTGCAGCCGGTCAATTTCGGGTGATCGACAACCCCCTCAACAGCGGCACAGCCCAAGCGCGTGTCAGTTATGCCCTGTCGGCGTTTGCAGGCCCCACCGGCTTGCAAGGTGATTTGGCCTTGGCCCAAGTTCCGCAAATCGGCATTCTCACGGTGGCCACCAGCCCCAGCCAGCCGTTTGCCAGTTTGGGCCTGGCCTCGGCGGGCCTGCAAGACCTGAACATGACCTTGCAAAACCCCACCCGCGACCAGTCGTTTCAGGTGCTGACCCGCGATGGGCGTCATGTGCTGGGCCAAACCCTCAACGCCCAAGAACAAAGCTTGTTGCTCAAATCTGCCAATGGCATGGAAGTGGGTGCAACCTACAGCAGTGCCCAATTGAACGCCAGTGGCGCAGCGACTTATTTGGACATGGACATCTTCATGGGTGCCAAAGCCGATGTCGGCCTGGTGCAGCAGTTCAACACCACCACCGGTGATTTGCTGGCGCCCATAAAAGTCGCCGCTGTTTTGACAGGCAATACCTTTGCCCCTTCTGCGCAGGCCATCGCTGCCGACACATTCACCCTCAATGGCCGGTCTTTGACGGCGCTCAGCGGCCCCCTGACACTGGCATCGGTGGTCGACTGGCTCAACACAGAAAGCGCCAATACCGGTGTCACCGCCAGCGATGTGGACGGCAAACTGGTGCTGTCACGCGCGAGCAACAACACCACCGACGACATTCGCTTGGGCATGGGCAGCAACGGCCAAGCCGCCGATTTGGCGCGCTTGGGTTTTGACACCAGCATCTCCATCAAAGGCGCGAACAAAGACGACCTGCTGATTTTTGTAACCGACCGCAGCGGTGGGACCAGCACGGCCACCGTGACCGCCCAGTTCACGGGGGTGACTGGCAGCATGAAGCAAACGCTGCGCGAGTCGCCCATGCAAGTGCGCTTCACAACCGACGCCAGCTACCAAATTGTGGACACCAACAGCAACACCGTGGTGGCCGAGCGCGATCTGGAAATCAATGCCACCTCAGGCGTGCCCAGTTTGAGCTACAGGGGCTTGAAACTCGAATTCTCCACCACCCCCAAAGCCGGTGACATATTCAAAATAGACGGCAATGCAGACGGCATTGGCAACAACGAAGCCATGCTGCGCATGGTGTCGCTTGAAGACGAGTCCATCATGCCCGGCGGCCTGACCATGACCGAGGTGTACATCGAGCGCGTCAACCAAGTCGGCAGCGTGGCCAGGCAAGCGGCGATTTCCGAACAGGCCTTGACCGTGGTTTACCAGCAAGCGCAAGAAGCCCGCGATGGCATCTCAGGGGTGAGCCTGGACCAAGAGGCTTCGGCCTTGGTGCGCTTTCAACAGGCCTACCAAGCCAATGCCAAAGTCATGCAAGTGGCCATGGCTTTGTTTGACGCCATCTTACAAGTCCGCTGATCGCAGGCCCTATGAAAATATCCACCTCTTTCTTGTTTGACCGTGCGACAGAGCGCATGAGCAATATCCAAAACAAACTGGCCACCACGCAGGCGCAACTGGCTGTTTCCAAGCAAATCCTCAACCCCAGCGATGCCCCAGACCAGGCGGCCAGCATCCAACGCCTGAAAGGGCAAATCGAGCGACAAGACAGCCACGCCCGCACCTTGAACGTGGCCATGCGCCGCTACAGCGCGGAAGAAACGGCCCTGAAAACCTCGGTCGATTTTCTCAACCGCTTGAAAGAACTGGGCATCAAAGCGGCCAATGACACCTTGAGTCAAGATGACCGCAAAGCCGTCGCGGTAGAAATGCGCTCGCTGCGCGACCAACTGCTGGGCATTGGCAATGCGCAAGATGACAGTGGCAATTACATTTTTTCAGGCACCCGCGTCAACACCCCGGCCTTCGTTGAAGATGCCAATGGCAGCGTGGTTTACCAAGGCGACCAAACCCAGACGTCTATTCCCACAGGCGCAGAGCGCACGGTCAAATACGCGCGCTCGGGCACCGACATTTTCAGCCGGGTGATCCGCACCGATGAGTTGGGCAACAAAGAAAGCGTGGGCTTTTTCCAGGCCCTGGACCAGTTGGTGGACGCTGTGGAAACCAGCGACACCTTGCACATTCAAAAGGGCATTGGGGATGTTGCGCAGATGTTCAACAGCGTCACCTACGCCATGGCCCAAACCGGCTCAGACCAAGTGGTGGTGCAGTCCCAAGTGGATTTGCTGGACGAAACCACCCTGCGCCTGAAGTCCACCTTGTCCGACATTGAAGACCTGGATTACGCCGAGGCCGTGACCCGCATGAACAAAGAAATGATGGCGCTGGAAGCGGCCATGAGCAGCTTTGGAAAAATATCCAGCCTCAGTCTGTTTGACTACGTCAAAGGCTAAGGCAGGTGGCTGACTCAAGTTTGATGCCCAGCAACCGATTCACAAAAACAACCTTAAAAAACGAGCACCACCATGGCTGTCAACTTCGTCAATGCACTGGGGGCCGGATCGGGCATCGATACCAAAACACTGGCCGAAAGCCTGGTCGAGGCCGAACGGGCCCCTAAAAAAGAACGCATTGACGCCAAAATCACCCAGTCCGAATCCAAAATATCCGGCTACGGTGCGCTGAAATTTGCCCTTTCTGACCTCAAAACGGCTTTTGAGAAGGTCAACGACCGCAACGAATTCAGCTCGATCAAAGCCCTCAGCACCCAGCCCAATGCCGTGGGCATCAGCACCACCTCCAGTGCCGCTGCGGGCACTTTGAACATAGCAGTTACCCAGGTGGCCCTGGCCACGCGCTTGGGCACAACCAACTTCACCAGCCCCACCGACACACTCAACAACGGCGATGCGTTTGACCTGAACTTCAGTGTGGGCAAAAGCAGCCCCTTCACCACCCACACGGTCAATGTCGCCAGCGCCACGCCCTTGGACATGGCCAGGGCCGTCAACAGCGCCACCGCCACCACCGGCATCAGTGCACAACTGATCAACACCGGCAGCGGCTTTACCTTGGTCTTCAGTGGCGCCACAGGCGAAGACAACGGTTTCACCATGACCAACACCGCTGCCAGCGGCTTGACCATGCGTGCCAACCCTTTGCAAACCGCGCAAAACGCTGAGTTCACCGTCAATGACCTGCCCATCACACGCGCCAACAACACCGTCAACGATGCCGTTGAAGGCGTCACCTTCAGTCTGTACACGCCAACTTCTGGCTCGGCTCGCATCGATCTGAACCGCGAAACCACCGGTGTCAAAGACAACATCAAAGCGCTGGTCGAGGCTTACAACAACTTCGAAGACAGCGTGAAAATTCTGTCTGACCGGGACAGCAAAGTTGAAGAGTTTGGCGGCGCTTTGGCGGGCGATACGCTGGTGCAGCAGGTTCGCGCACAGATGCGCACCCTGATGACGGCCGACTACAAACTTTATGCCGACCCCGATGCCCCGGTCGACCCACCCCTGAATCCTGACGTTTATGCCGCCCGGCATGTGGGCATTTCATTTGACCGCAGCGGCAAACTGCAACTGGACGAAGCCAAACTCGATACGGCCTTGCAGGCCAACTTTGGCCAAACCGTTCAGCTGTTCACCGGCAACTCGAACGGCCTCAGTGCTTACAGTCTGGCACCCGCAGGTTTGGCCGGCGCGGCCTTTCGCAACATTGACAAAATGCTGCGCAGCACCGGTGAAATCGACGGCCAAGTCAAAAACAACACCGAGAAGATCGAAAAATACAAAGCCGACCTGGTCACGATGGAAGACCGTTTGGCCAAACTCTTGGCCCGTTACTCCGCCCAATTCAGCGTGATGGACTCCATCGTGGGCGAAAGCAACACCACCAAAACCAACTTAAAAGGCACCTTTGAAAGCATGATGTCCATGTACACCAAGTAATTGATTTGAATATTTTGTGAATAAACAAATTTACAAAAATAATCAACATAAAATTATTTGTCTTTTCTGCTCAAGTTTTCCTAAGCAAACCCGATTCATAGATCGACACCCCTGATTTGGGCGACCTGCTGAACCGGCGGTCGCCCTGCAGTGCCTCAGCAAGGACTTCGCTGGCAGGGGCATTTGCAAAGGAAACGATCATGAACAGCAGCATCTCCCCCTCAGCCTCAGGCGTTGACATCGGCGTCAAGGTGCCTGCGCGCCCGGCTGAGCTCAAGGCTCCCGCTCCCGCTCCCGCCCCCGCCCCTGCCCCCGCATCAGGCCCAAGCGCGTCGGCCAATAAACCTGCACAAGAGTTGCAGCCGCCGCCAGAGGCCAAGCCCGCGCAGAAAACCGAAGCGCAGCAAGAGACGCTTAGAAAAGCGCTGGAGCAACTCAATGAACAAATGAGCCACAGCGGCAGAAACCTGAAATTCAGCATTGACAAAAGCGTGGACCGCGTCGTCATCACCGTCAAACAATCGGACACCGGCGAAGTGATTCGCCAAATACCCGACGAAGCCTTGCTGCGTGTGGCCCACAACCTCCAGGATGTGCGCGGCATGCTGCTCAACGAAAAGACCTGATTGAAAAAAAATTCAATCAAGTGCTCAAGTTTCGAATTGAATATCCGAATCATCAAGTAACAGGAAATCAATTCGGACTTTCTGTAAATTCTGGCAGGTCCTACTCCCTTTGGTTCCTGCCGACCGTTTGAAAAATCCCTTCAAGGAGTAAGACCATGACCTCTGTTATCAATACCAACGTGAAATCCATCGTGGCTCAAAATGCGATGTCGGTGAACAACCGCGCCATGTCCAAGACCATGGAGCAACTGTCCACAGGCAAGCGCATCAAC
>CAMCNQ010000141.1 GCA_945875955.1 Limnohabitans sp. Rim8
AGAAACCACCGTGGCCAGCAGCAAGAGCAGCGCAAAATTGCCTTCGATAAAGCCCAGATACCAAGCTCCGGCATAGCCCACAAAAGCGGCCAGTACCAATGACGTTAAAAACTGCATCAATCTTCCACCTGCAAAATGGCCAAAAATGCTTCTTGAGGCACCTCGACCGAACCAATTTGTTTCATCCGCTTCTTACCTGCTTTTTGCTTTTCGAGCAGTTTGCGTTTGCGCGAAATATCACCCCCGTAACACTTGGCTAACACGTTCTTACGCAATGCCTTGATGCTTTCACGGGCAATGATGTTGGCGCCAATGGCCGCTTGAATGGCCACATCGAACATCTGGCGGCTGATGATCTCGCGCATTTTGGCCACCACGGCGCGGCCGCGGTATTGGGCCTGGGTGCGGTGAACAATGATGGACAGGGCGTCCACCCTCTCGCCGTTCAACAAAATGTCGACTTTGACCACATCGGAGGCGCGAAACTCTTTGAACTCGTAGTCCATAGAGGCATAGCCGCGGCTGACCGATTTGAGTTTGTCAAAAAAGTCGAGCACGATCTCGCCCAAGGGCATTTCATAGGTCAGCATGACCTGACGTCCATGGTAGGCCATGTTGGTCTGCATGCCGCGTTTGAGGTTGGCCAGCGTCATCACCGGCCCGACATAGTCTTGCGGCATGTACAAATGGACCGTCACAATGGGTTCACGGATTTCCTGCATCTTGCCTTGGTCCGGCATTTTGGAAGGGTTCTCCACCATCATGATCTCGCCATCGCCTTTGACCACCTCGTAGACCACGCTGGGCGCAGTGGTGATCAGGTCTTGGTCAAATTCACGCTCCAGCCGTTCTTGCACAATTTCCATGTGCAGCAAGCCCAAGAAGCCGCAGCGAAAGCCAAAACCCAAAGCCTGGGACACCTCAGGTTCGTAGTGCAATGAAGCATCGTTGAGCTTGAGTTTTTCCAGCGCATCGCGCAAAGCGTCGTATTGATTGGCTTCGGTGGGGTACAGGCCTGCAAACACCTGGGGCTGGATTTCCTTGAAACCCGGCAATGCCTGGGTGGCGGGGCCCAAGTTGTTGGGCAGCTTTTTTTCCAGCGTGATGGTGTCGCCCACTTTGGCGGCCTGAAGTTCTTTGATGCCCGCAATGATGTAACCCACCTCCCCCGCCTCCAGCGAATTTCGAGGTTGATTGGCGGGGGTGAAGACGCCGAGGTTGTCTGCGTTGTAGACCGCCATCGAGGCCATCATTTTGAATCGTTCGCCTTTGGCCAAACGGCCATCGACCACGCGCACCAGCATGACCACACCGACATAGCTGTCAAACCAGCTGTCGATGATCATGGCCCGCAAAGGTGCATCGGGCTGGCCCTTTGGGGCTGGAATTTTGGCGACCACAGCCTCCAAAATTTCGTCAATCCCCATGCCCGTTTTGGCGGAACAAGGGATGGCATCGTCAGCGTCGATGCCAATCACATCTTCGATCTCTGTCTTGGCATTGTCCGGATCGGCATTGGGCAAATCCATCTTGTTGAGCACGGGCAACACTTCCACGCCCAAATCCAAGGCCGTGTAGCAGTTGGCCACCGTTTGTGCTTCTACACCTTGGCTGGCATCCACCACCAACAAAGCCCCTTCGCAGGCCGACAAAGAACGCGACACCTCGTATGAAAAATCCACATGACCGGGCGTGTCGATCAGGTTGAGGTTGTAGACCTGGCCGTCCTTGGCTGTGTATTGAAGGGCGGCCGTTTGCGCCTTGATGGTGATGCCGCGCTCTTTCTCGATGTCCATCGAGTCGAGCACCTGGGCTTGCATGTCCCTCTCTTCAAGCCCACCACAGCGTTGAATCAAACGATCGGCCAGAGTGGATTTGCCATGGTCAATGTGGGCAATGATCGAAAAATTTCTGATGTGATTCATCAAGCAAGGTCTGCAAGTGTTTGTGGATCAAAGATCCGTCAAAGAAAAAAGGGCGCGTCTGGTGTTGACGCGCCCTGAACCAACAATCAATGGCAACTGCGAGAGTTGGGACTTCATTGTAGGCAAATTGGCCCACTCGCACAGTCCCAAAAACACGTTTGGCAGGTCGTTGCTGCTGTGCAACATTTTTTAATCCACACGTTATCCACAATAAATTTAACATCTGCATGGATAACTTGTGCGTCATCTGTGGATCACCAGTGGACTCCAACTTGGAATCTCGCATCGTGAATTCAGTCCTGCCTTTTACACCGTCAATCGCTGGTCAAGGCATTAGATTTTAGCCAAATTTGACAATGCCATTCCAAGAAGTTAGTTTGCACATACTATTTAAATATTTAAATTGGAGGGCAATCCTGCTCAAAAACCCGTCCACAAACAGGCTATTCCTGAAAGTTCTGCCTGTTTTTAGGGCCTTTTGCAACGCAGCGCATGTTATTTCAAGGGCCTGATGAGGACATATTGCGCCCCATCGCCTCGCCGAATCAGCACACTCATGGGGCGATTGGGGTCAACGCGGGACATGATTTGTTCAAACACTTTCAATGAAGTGACTTCGGCATTGGCGATCGCCAAGATCAAATCGCCTTCGCGGATACCGGCACGCGCAGCGGCGTCGGTGGCCGCATCCACGCGCACGCCGCCTCGCAGGCGCAGCTCTTGTTTCTGCGCCACGGTCAAATCACTCACCACCAATCCCCATTTCTGCACAGTGGCCGTCGGGGCCTTTTTCTCCCCCTTAGCAGAGGCCACCGCTTCGGCTTCAATTTCCGCCACAGTGATGCGCAAATCCTTGCTGCTGCCACGTCGGAAGACAGAGATATCGACTTGGCTGCCCGGCTTGGTATTGCCCACTGCACGCGGCAAGTCGGCCGGTTTTTCGATGCTCTTGCCGTCAAAGCGGGTGATGATGTCGCCGGCCTCTATGCCCGCCTTTTCTGCGGGTGAGCCCTCTTCAACGCCGCGCACCAAAACCCCTTGGGATTTGTCCAAACCAATCGATTCTGCGATTTCTTTGGTGACAGCGGCAATTTGTACACCAATGCGCCCACGGGTGACCCGACCGCTTGAGCGCAATTGGTCAATCACGCGCATGGCCTCGTCCATGGGAATGGCAAAGGAGATGCCCATGAACCCCCCAGAGCGCGAATAGATCTGGCTGTTGATGCCCACCACTTCACCGCGCATATTGATCAAGGGGCCGCCAGAGTTGCCTGGATTGATCGCCACATCGGTTTGAATAAAGGGCAGGTAATCGCCCGTGTCACGCTGCTTGGCGCTCACGATGCCAGCGGTCACCGTGTTTTCCAAGCCGAAAGGAGAGCCAATCGCCATCACCCATTCACCCACACGCAAGCGCCCCACATCACCCACATCCACGGCCGGCAAGCCCGTGGCCTCGATTTTGACCAGGGCCACATCGGTGCGCTTGTCCGCGCCCACGATGCGTGCTTTGAATTCACGCTTGTCGGTCAGCGTCACCAGCACTTCATCGGCACCATCGACCACATGGGCGTTGGTCATGATGAAGCCATCGGCACTCAGGATAAAGCCAGACCCCACCCCCCTGGGTTGCGTCTGATCATCAGGCCTGTTTTGTCGCGGCGCTTGCCGAGGCGCATTGGGAATGGGCACCCCAAAAAAACGTCTGAACAATTCCTGCATTTCTTCGTCGCCCCCACCTGGGCTGTTCTCGCGGGCACTGACTTTCTCCAGTGTGCGGATGTTCACCACCGACGGCCCCACCTTCTCGACAAGCTCGGTGAAGTCGGGCAAGCCACGCACCACGGCGTTGGGGGTTTGTGCCAAAGCCGAGGTGACCAAGCCCATATTCATGACGGCCATCAGACCCGCCGCGATGAACGCCACGGCTGAATGTTTTTTCCAATTACTTTTGAACAAAGCGAACTCCTAAAGCCTTTAATACACACCCATTTTTTCGTAAATGGCGGCAAAACCTGCGCATTCAAGCCCGTCAAGGACGCTTGTTTCCGACAAATGCAGGGTCCGACGCGCTGTCATGCGCAGAATATACCGCGCAGCGCAATCCATGCCAGGCAGAGGGCATGTCACGAAGCCGCAGCCAGGCGAATCGGTGCGCCCAAGCATGCAAAGACTTGGGCATGCTCACCCTCACCCCCAAGCCTGAGCCGCTGTCCAGCAAGACCAGCAAATTCGCCGGCGTTTCGTGGCCTCTTGCATCCCGCCAATGCCAAATTTGACCGTCCCAAATCAAATCGCCTGGACCCAAGCGCTCTTTGGGCCAAATGCAAACAGCAGTCACCACCACCACAGCCCACAAAGCCCAGGCCCAGTTTTGCAGCACATGGTGCGTCATGGCTTGCCAAACCCCCAAAGCCAAGGCACTGCCGATCGACAGGATGCCCATAATCCAGCGCTCAATAGCAAAACGCCCCACCGGGAAGACCACAGGCGGGGCGTTTTGCATGGGGGAAAGCTTTCGTTAGATGCGCTTGAACACCAACGACCCGTTGGTGCCCCCAAAACCGAAGTTGTTTTTCAGGGCCACATCGATTTTCACATCGCGAGCGGTGTTGGCGCAATAGTCCAAATCACACTCGGTATCGGGATTGTGCAAATTGATGGTAGGCGGCACTTTTTGGTGGTGCAAAGCCAAGACCGTGAACACGCTTTCAATGCCGCCGGCACCGCCCAACAAATGCCCGGTCATGGACTTGGTTGAACTGATCACGGTTTTGTAAGCATGCGCACCCAAGGCCGCTTTGATGGCGTTGGTTTCATTGATGTCGCCCAACGGCGTTGAGGTGCCATGGGCATTGAGGTAACCGATCTGATCGGCATTGACGCCCGCATTGCGCATGGCGTTGAGCATGGCTCGGCGCGGTCCATCCATGCTGGGCGCGGTCATGTGCCCGGCGTCGGCGCTCATGCCATAGCCTGACAATTCGGCGTAAATTTTGGCACCCCGTGCTTTGGCGTGTTCGTACTCTTCGAGCACCATCACGCCAGCACCTTCCCCCAACACAAAACCGTCACGGTCTTTGTCCCAAGGGCGAGAGGCCGTTGTGGGGTCGTCGTTGCGGGTCGACAAAGCGCGCATGGCGGCAAAGCCACCCACGCCCAAAGGGGACACCGTGCCCTCGGAACCGCCAGCAACCATCACATCGGCATCGCCATATTCGATCAACCGACCGGCTTCACCAATGCTGTGCAGCCCTGTGGTGCAGGCGGTCACGACCGCCAAATTGGGGCCTTTGAAACCATTGCGCATCGACACATGACCCGAAATCATGTTGATGATCGAAGCGGGGACAAAAAATGGGGAAATGCGACGCGCACCGCGCGCCACATACTCGATATGGGTTTCTTCGATCAGTGGCAAGCCACCAATGCCAGAACCTATCACCACACCCATGCGGCAGGCCTCCTCTTCACCCAATGCATCGCCCGTGGGCAAGCCTGCGTCTTGGATCGCTTGGGCAGCAGCAGCAATGCCGTAATGGATGAACCTGTCCATGGTCCGCGCCTCTTTGGCGCTGATGTAGGACTCGAGGTCAAAGTTTTTGACTTCACCCACGATTCGGCACGACATGGCCGAAGCGTCAAATCGGGTGATGGGCCCAATGCCGGATTGACCGGCAAGCAACTGGGTCCAAGCCTCTGCCACCGTGTTGCCCACGGGGCTGACGCATCCCAAACCCGTGACAACAACGCGGCGCCGGGTCATCGTCGATCAGGCCTTCTTGCTTTGGGCGTAATCAATCGCCGCTTGCACCGTTGTGATCTTTTCTGCGTCTTCATCAGGAATCTCGATGCCGAACTCGTCTTCGAGTGCCATCACCAGTTCCACAGTGTCCAAAGAGTCGGCACCCAGATCGGCCACAAAGGCTTTTTCATTGGTGACTTGTGACTCTTCAACGCCGAGTTGTTCGGCAATGATTTTTTTGACACGTGCTTCGATATCGCTCATGGGGTCCCTCTGAGGGTTGTGAAAAATGAAGATTTTACCTGTCTGGAACGGGTTCCCAGAAATCAGGACATGAACATGCCGCCATTGACATGCAATTCTTGCCCGGTGACGTAGCCTGCCTGGGTGCTCGCGAGGTAGACCACGGCATGCGCAATGTCATCCGGTTGGCCGAAATGGCCCAGAGGAATCTGGTCCAACAAGGCTTTTTGTTGCGCTTCAGGCAGGCGGGCGGTCATGTCCGTGGCGATGAACCCAGGGGCCACACAGTTCACCGTGATGTGGCGGCTGCCCAGCTCACGGGCCAGCGCCCGGGTCATGCCCGCCACACCGGCTTTGGCTGCGGCATAGTTGGCCTGGCCGGGGTTGCCAGATGCACCCACCACACTGGTGATGCTGATGATGCGGCCATAACGCTGCTTCATCATTGGGCGAATCACCGCGCGGCTCATGCGAAACACGGCCTTGAGGTTGGTGTCCATCACCGCATCCCAGTCGTCGTCTTTCATCCGCATGGCCAAGGTGTCTCGGGTGATGCCTGCGTTGTTGACCAGCACATGCAAGCCGCCGTGGGCTTTGACGATTTCATCGATCAAGGCCTCGCCTGCGGCCGCATCGTTCACGTTCAGGTTGGACCCGCGGCAGCCATCAAAGGCCGACAGGTCTTGGCTGATCTTGGCCGCCCCATCGTCGCTGGTGGCCGTGCCAATCACAAGGTAACCGGCCTGGGCCAATTGAAGCGCAATGGCCGCGCCAATGCCACGCGAGGCACCCGTGACCAAGGCGACATTTTTTTGAACTTCGCTCATGCCAGCAATCCTTTCACTTCATTCAGGCTGGCGGGGTCGTACAAGGCCACGCCGCTTAACTCGGCATCGATGCGTTTGACCATGCCCGCCAGCACTTTGCCAGGGCCACACTCGACCAAGGTGCTCACCCCCCTGGCTTTGATGGCCTGCACGCACTCGACCCAGCGCACCGGACCGAAGGCCTGGCGGTACAAGGCATCGGCAATGCGTTGGGCATCGGTTTCAACGGCCACATCGATGTTGTTGAGCACCGGGATTTGGGGCACCCCCAACTGCAAGGTGGAGAGTTTTTCACGCAGTTTTTCGGCCGCAGGCAGCATCAAGCTCGAGTGAAACGGCGCCGACACGGACAACAACAAGGCCCGCTTGGCGCCCATGCCTTTGAGCACCTCACAGGCTTTGTCCACCGCGGCTTTGCTGCCAGCGATCACGGTTTGGGCCGGGTCGTTGAAGTTCACCGCCTCCACGACCTGGGCACCGTCAGCGCCAAAAGCCGCTTGGGCCTGTTGGCAACCCGCGATCACTTTGGCCGCGTCCAAACCCAAAATCGCAGCCATCGCTCCCACGCCCACGGGCACGGCTTCTTGCATGGCGGCGGCACGCAGCCGCACCAAAGGCACAGCCTGCGACAAGCTCAAAACACCCGATGCGACGAGGGCGCTGTATTCCCCCAAGGAATGGCCAGCCACCACCGCTGGCTTGGCCCCGCCTTCGGCCAGCCAAGCCCGGTAAGCGGCCACCCCAGACACCAGCATCACCGGCTGGGTGTTGGTGGTCAAGCCCAGCACCTCTTGAGGGCCTTCGTGGATCAACTTGGCCACATCCTCGCCCAGGGCATCTGATGCTTCTTTGAGGGTTTCAAGAACGGCGGGGTGATCGCCCCAAGCGTCCAGCATGCCCACAGATTGAGCGCCTTGGCCAGGAAATAC
>CAMCNQ010000142.1 GCA_945875955.1 Limnohabitans sp. Rim8
GGCCGGCGGGCCAGCTGAAACTGAGTTTGTGCAAGACGGCGTGGCCGCTTGGGCCCCCCGACAAGTCGCTCACTTGAAGGCCAAAAGGGGAGGTGGGTACAGCAGTGGGTGCATGAAGTGAAGACATCACGCCATGGTAGCAAGGCCCGCGTGCATAAAATGGGCAGATGAGCCCTGATACATACAAAATACCTCAATCTGTCTTGGTGGTGATCTACACCCCAAGCGGGCAAGTGCTGTTGATTCGCCGCGTGGATTTTGGTACTTGGCAATCGGTCACAGGCAGCAAAGACCACCCCAGCGAAGACTGGCACGAAACAGCCCGCCGCGAAGTGCTGGAAGAAACCGGCATCGACGCCCTGCACCCGCAATGCCAATTGCAAGACTGGCAGCTGGAAAACGTCTACGACATCTACCCCGCTTGGCGTTGGCGTTACGAACCCCATGTGAGCCGCAACACAGAGCGGGTATTTGGCTTGCGGGTGCCCGAGAAAACCCCTGTTAGCTTGAGTCCTGAGGAGCATACTGAATGGCAGTGGCGGCATTGGCGCGAGGCCGCAGACCATTGTTTTTCTCCATCCAACGCCGAGGCCATTTTGATGCTGCCGCGTTTTGCCAACCTGATTGAGCCTTGATGCCCCAACCTCATGAACACCCCATCTTGCGGGTGGCCACCTACAACATCCACAAAGGGGTGCAAGGGCTGGGGCCTGCAAGGCGGCTGGAGATCCACAACCTCGGCCATGCGGTCGAGCAACTCGATGCCGACATCGTCTGCCTGCAAGAGGTGCGCCACGTGCACCGGGGCGAGGCACGGTATTTTTCGCACTGGCCCAGCCTGCCCCAGGCCGAGTATTTGGCACCCGATGGTTACGAGTCGGTTTACCGCACCAACGCCACCACGCGCCACGGCGAGCATGGCAACGCCATGCTGTCGCGCTGGCCCGTGTTGTCGCACCAGCACGAAGACATCTCGGACCACCGTTTTGAGCAGCGCGGCTTGTTGCACACCCAAGTGCAGGTGCTAGACCGGGTGGTGCACGTCATCGTGGTGCATTTGGGCTTGGTGCCCACCAGCCGGGTGCGCCAGGTGGTGCGCCTGCTGGCCTTCATCGAAAAATCCGTTCCTGCCGATGCCCCCGTGCTGGTGGCAGGCGACTTCAACGACTGGGGCACAGGCCTTGGGCGGCGCATGGCCAACTCGGGCTTTAAGGAGTGGCGCGAGCAGCCCACGCCCACTTTTCCCTCTCGCCTGCCCATGAACCAGCTTGACCATGTGTACGCCCGGGGCTTGACGCCGGTGCATGCCATGGTGCCGTCCGGGCGCATCTGGCAGCGCATGTCCGACCACCTGCCCCTGGTGGCCGAGTTTGCCTGGGCCGACGGCGCATGAGACATCTGCGAGCCCTGCGCGACGGCCATCAGCTCCGATTGATCGAAGGGGGCCAGGCCTTCTTTCAAGCCTTGGTCACCGCCTTGGCGCAAGCCCGCACCCAAGTGCTGGTGGAAACCTATATTTTTGACTTCCATGGCGCGGCCGCCCAAGTGGCCGAGGCCTTGGAGCAAGCCGCTTTGCGCGGCCTGCAGGTGCGCCTGGTGGTCGATGGCGTGGGCACCCCCCGCTGGCCAGACGAATGGCGCGAACGTTTTCAGCGCGCCGGGGTTGAGTGGCGTGTCTACGCCCCCTTGGGCACCCTGGGCCTGCTGCTGCCCAGCCGCTGGCGACGCCTGCACCGCAAACTGTGCGTCATCGACGGACAAATCGCCTTTTGTGGCGGCATCAACATCTTGGACGACTGGTACGACCCGCACCACGGCACCTTGGCCAAACCCCGCTTTGACTTTGCCGTCTGTACCCAAGGGCCCTTGGTGCAAGAGGTGCAAAAAGCCATGCAACTGCTGTGGCTGCGCATGCAAGGGGTGCAACACGCCCAACAGCAAAATTTCACACAGGCCTTGCGCTCCCTCCAAGCGGCCAGCTCGAAGGCGCCTTGTCTGCCAGAGACAGAGCCCGACCCCGAACCCTCCCCACAGCTGTTGGCCAGGGCCGGATTGCTGCTGCGCGACAACGTCTTGAACCGCAGCCAAATTGAGCGCGCCTACCTCAAAGCGATTGGCTCGGCACGCGAGGAAATTGTCATCGCCAACGCCTACTTTTTGCCCGGGCGGCGCTTGCGCAAAGCCCTGATGCATGCCGCGCAACGCGGCGTGCGGGTGCGGTTGCTGCTGCAAGGGCGTTACGAATACTTCATGCAATACCATGCCGCCCGCCCGGTTTATGGGGTGTTGCTGGCCGCCGGGGTAGAGATCCATGAGTACACCGCCAGCTTTTTGCACGCCAAAGTGGCGGTGGTCGACCCCAACAGCGACCGGCCTTGGGCCACCGTGGGCTCTTCCAACCTCGACCCGCTGAGCCTGCTGCTGGCGCGCGAGGCCAACCTGGTGGTGGCCGAAAAAACCTTTGCCCAGCAGCTGCACCAACGCCTGGACAAGGCCATCGTCCAGCAAAGCCAGGCGGTTTCGGGCGCTGCTTACACCCAAAGGCCCTGGCACCAAAGGCTGCGCGACCGCCTGGCCTTTGGCCTGATGCGCCTGGCCTTGTTTTTGACAGGCAACCGCTACTGAGCCGGACAAGTCCTCCACCCCGCCATGGGCGTTGCATGCCTGACTGAAGAAGGTGTCCATGTGCTGTTACGATCCTTCACATGTTAATGAAAGCCCCAGACGCCATGATTGCTTCTGCTGCCACACCCGAAGAAGACGGCGTACCTGTCTCCGTGAAAATCCGCGAGCGCATCCAAGCCGCGCGCAAACGCTTTCACGCCAACGACAACATCGCCGATTTCATCCAGCCCGGTGAGCTGGACCGTCTGTTGGACGAAGTGACCGGCAAAATGGCCGGTGTGCTCGACAGCTTGGTGATCGACACCGTCAACGACCACAACACCGGCGACACCGCCCGCCGCGTGGCCAAGATGTACCTGAAAGAAGTCTTCAAGGGCCGCTATGTCGAAGCCCCCGAGATCACCGAATTCCCCAACGCCGAACACCTCAACGAACTGATGATCGTTGGCCCCATCACCGTGCGCAGCGCCTGCAGCCACCACTTTTGCCCGGTGATCGGCAAGATCTGGATCGGCGTCATGCCCAACGAGCACACCAACGTGATCGGTCTGTCCAAATACGCCCGCTTGGCCGAATGGATCATGGGCCGCCCGCAAATCCAAGAAGAAGCGGTGGTGCAGTTGGCCGACTTGATCCAGCGCAAAACCCAGCCCGACGGACTGGCTATCGTCATGGAAGCCAGCCACTACTGCATGGGCTGGCGCGGCGTGAAAGACATGGACAGCAAAATGATCAACTCGGTCATGCGCGGGGCCTTTTTGAAAGATGTCAACTTGCGCCGTGAATTTTTAGCCCTGATTCCCGGAAGGAACTGAACCATGTTGGTCCGATTGCTGTACGCCAGCCGCGTTGTTGACGGCTTGCCCGAATCCTTCAACGACATCCTCAGCCATTCGCGGCAATTCAACCCCAGCAACGGCATCACCGGCATCCTGTGCTACGGCGGTGGCATCTTTTTGCAAGCCATCGAAGGCGGGCGCTTGGCCGTCAGTGAACTCTACGGCCACATCCAAAAAGACCCCCGCCACAAAGACGTGGTCTTGCTGCACTACGAAGAAATCTCAGAACGCCGTTTTGGCGGCTGGACCATGGGCCATGTCGACACCTCGCGGGTGAACACCAACATCTTGCTCAAATACGCCGAGCGCGCCGAACTCGACCCCTACAGCGTGTCCGGCAAAGTCTCTTTGGCCCTGCTGGAAGAACTCATGGCCACCGCCTCCATCATCGGCCGGGCCTGAACGCGCACCTGCACTGGCCCATTCACCCCCGCAAAGGCGGGCACCCATACCCGCACCAACGTCCCCAACGTCCCCAAATTCCCCAAAGCCCATGCAGCTCCTTGGCTGTGACTTCTCCAGCAGCCCCAGCCCCCGCAAGCCCATCGTGCTGGCGCTGGGCCAGGCCCAACAGGGCAGGGTGCAACTGCAAAGCCTGCAACACTTCACCACCCTGAGCGCCTTTGGCCAATGGCTGGCCCAAGAGGCCGACTGGATCGGCGGCTTTGACCTGCCCTTTGGCCTGCCCCGAGAACTGGTCGAAACCCTGGGCTGGCCCACCGACTGGCCCGGCTGCATGGACCACTACGCCGCATTGGAACGCGCCCAAATTCGCGACCAGTTCGCCGCCTTTTGCAACGCCCGCCCCGTGGGCGGCAAATTTGCCCACCGCGCCACAGACAAACCCGCTCTCTCCAGCCCCTCCATGAAATGGGTCAACCCCCCGGTGGCCTACATGCTGCATGCGGGCGTGCCCCTGCTGCGCCAAGCCGGTGTGCACCTGCCCGGCCTGCAGGCAGGCGACACCCGGCGCGTGGCGCTCGAGGCCTACCCCGGCTTGTTGGCGCGCGAAACCCTGGGCCAGCGCAGCTACAAAAGCGACGACAAGGCCAAACAAACCCCAGAGCGTTTGCTGGCCCGGCGCGAACTGCTCAGCGCCCTGGAGCGCGGCCAAACCCGGCTGGGCCTGCGCCTGGTGGCCAGCAACGCACTCATGGGCCAGTTGGCCCAAGACGCCAGCGGCGACGCCCTCGACGCCAGCCTGTGCCTGATGCAAGCAGCCTGGGCGCAGCAGCAGCACCAAGCAGGGCACCCGCAATATGGCCTGCCGCCGTTTGATCCGCTGGAGGGCTGGATCGTGACGGCTTGAGGCGGCTTTGAACGCCGCCTAGAGGGGCCGCCAAGGGGTGAAAGCAATACAATGTGATTCCTATTTTGGGTTGGCTGATGTGCTCAGACCGCCCAAATGAAATGGCATCTCAAAGGGGAGACTTGCAGCCATGAACACCCTTCAATCGCTTTTTGCTTACAAGACTTGGGCCAACAACGAGTTGTTCAATGTGTTGGCCGATGCGGACACACCCACCCACGCTGCAGCCCTCCACACAGCGATTCGCACCCTGAACCACATCCATGTGGTGGACAGCATTTTCCAAGCGCATTTGCTGGGCCAAGCCCATGGTTTCAGCGCCACCAACACCGACGCCACCCCCGCCTTGGCCGAACTCCACTTTAAAGTGGCGCAAACCGATGCCTGGTTTGAGGCCTATGCCACCCGCTTGACGGCCCAGCAAGCAGCCCAGCCTTTGGCATTTCAATTCACCGACGGTGACGCTGGCCTGATGACGCGGGAAGAAATGCTCTGGCACGTCATCACCCACGGCGCTTACCACCGGGGCAACGTGGGTCAAGTGCTCAAGTCGATCTCGCTTGCACCGCCGCGTGATCTGTACACGAAGTTTCTACATGTAAACCAACCAACCCGACGCACCGGGCTGTTTTGAAGCCGCGGCCATGACGCTATGAACAAGAAACCCGTTCCTCATAAGCCAGACGGGGACAACCCCGAGTGGACGCCCACCATGTTCAAGCAGGCCGTTCGATTGGAAGCGCTGCCCGACACCTTGCAGGCCAAACTGCGCGGCCGACCCAAAGCTGCCAGCACCAAAGAACGCATCACCATCCGCCTGTCGCCCGATGTCGTGGGCGCTTTTCGGGCAACGGGACAAGGCTGGCAAACCCGTGTAGACGCTGCCTTGCGGGATTGGCTGAAAAAGCAAACGCAGACCTGATTCAGTCGATTCGGTTGTATTCACCCCGCCACGCGGCCTGACCGTGCAGGGCCTTGCGCCAGGCCCGCACCCCTTGCTCTAGGCCCGCCCCGTACCCCTTCTTTCATCCCCGGCTTGACCATGCGGCCGCACCAGGCCAGGGCAAGGGTTTACCAGTGGGTCGTGGGTGTCCGGGGTTACGGGGTGGTGTGCCTTTGGGGGTAGGTGTTCTCCACAACCCCCATACAAACCTTTAAAGTCGTAAAATCGACAGGATTCCCATTTAATGCAAAGCACTCAAAGTATTGGTGTTTATTCGTGTTTTAATTGGATTAATTGTAATTAATTTAACATTTTCCAATATTTATGATTTTGTTGAAATCTGCGCCTGTGCGCTCGCTGTTGGTGCTGTCTTTTGCTTTGGTGTTTTCGTCAGCTTGGGCTTCCGATACGCGACTGACGCAATTGCTGGACACCGCTGTGGCCAACCACCCCTCGGTGAACCAGGCGCGCAGCCAGGCCAAGGCGGCGGGTTTCGATGTGCAAGGGGCCTTGTGGGGGCGCTATCCCTCTTTCACCACCGAGTTGCGCTCTGACACCGGCACCACCCAAAGCGTGGCCAAACTCGAGCAGCCCTTGTGGACAGGGGGCCGCATCACGGCGCAAATCCAATTGAGCGAGTCTGCCGAGCGCGCTGCTTTGGCCGGCGTGCAAGAGGCGCAAGTCAATGTGCTGGCGCAGGTGGTGACGCATTTTTTCGAGTCGCTGCGGCTCGAATCGCGCTTGTTCAGTGCCCAGCTCAATGTGGAAGAACACCAGCGCCTGAAAAACCTGATTGATCGCCGGGTCACGGCCGAGATCAGCCCCGTGGCCGACGCCACCCTGGCGCAAGCCCGTTTGTTGCAAGCCGTCAACGAGCGCATCCAAATAGAGCGCCAACTCGACACCACCCGCACCAGCTTGGCGCAATGGTCGGGCGTGGAGCCTGGCCGCCTGGTCGCGCCCAAAGAAGTCTTCATGGGCCAACTCGGCAGCCCCGACGGCATGCTAGACAAAGCCCTCAAGGCCTCGGCCCAACGCCAACGCCTGCAGCACCAAATGGACTCGTCGCAGGCCCAAATTGAACTCAACCGCTCCAGATCCTACCCCGCCCTCGTGGCCGGTTACCAACAAGCCTGGCGCGGCAACGTCGCGCCCGGCGCAGACCGCAACCAGGCCTATCTGAGCTTGCAATTTCAGTCTGGCGCGGGCCTGAGCGCCCTGGCCAGCACCGAGGCGGCGGTGTCCAAAAAAGAAGCCGTCAGGCAAGAAATAGAAACCCTGGAGCGCAACCTGACCGCGCAACTGCGGGCCGGGCGCAACGATGTGGCGTCTTTCCAAGACCAGTTGGGCCCCGCCACCGAATTGCTGGGCGAAACCACCGAAGTGGTGGCCTCGTATTTGCGCCAATACCAAATTGGCCGCAAAAACTGGCTCGATGTGCTCAACGCGCAGAAAGAAAACACACAGGCCCAGTACAACCAAGCCGACATGAAGTTTGGTTATCTTTTGGCGCAAACCCGGTTGTTGCTCTTAACAGGTGACCTCAACCCCCAACAATTGACAGCCATCCATGACCAATGAACTGATTGCGGTGCAAACCGAGCAAACCGCACAAACCGCGCATGCCGCGCCAGACACCGCCAGCTACCAACAAGACCCTGAGCTGGCCGCCGTCCTGACCCGTTTGGCGGCCCTGCAAGGCCATTCGGTGCCCGCTTACCGCTTTGGCATGGTGGACAAAACGGTGGACGGCGTAGACCTCAGCAGCCTGCCGCGCAAACGCCGAGCCACCGAATTGTGGAGCGCGCATTTCCCCTCGGGTCTGGTGGCCGAACTGGCCCCGGGTCGCTTTGACAGAGACAACTTCCCCCTGGTCTGGGTGTCTGACGACGGCCAGCAAGTGCAACTGCTGCGGGGCCAACTCAGCCACGGCGCA
>CAMCNQ010000143.1 GCA_945875955.1 Limnohabitans sp. Rim8
GAGCTGGCCGTTCGGCAAACCCAGGCCATCATGGCGCGCAAGGACCACCGGCCCGTGTTGGCCCGTCTGGCTTGCCCGGTCCGCCTGATGTGCGGCCAATGGGACCGCATCACCCCACCTGAACTGATTCAAGAGCTGTCCAGCTTGATTCCGCATGCGCCTTGCCAGATCGTCGAAAACGCTGGGCACATGCTGCCCAGGGAACAGGCCGATCTGGTGGCTCATCACTTGCGCCAGCTGTTGGCGTGACTTTTTAACGATTGAAAAAAATGATGGAGACAGATATGAACAAACGCCAATGGCTTTTGACCACCGCAGCCACCTGCTTGTTGAGCCTGACTCAGTCCGCATGGTCACAGAGTTTTCCGGACCGGCCGGTCCGGGTGGTGGTGCCCTTTGCGGGTGGCAACACCTTGGACAATGCCTTGCGCCAAGTCGCGGAAGAATTCAAAAAGAACACCGGCCAACCGATCATCGTTGACAACAAACCCGGTGGCTCGGGCATCATTGCGGCACAAACCGTGATGCAAGCGCCGCCCGATGGCTACAACCTGCTGCTGTCCAACACCAGCATGCTGACCATCAACCCCTACACCTTCGCCAAGCTGCCCTACGACGCTGAAAAGAGTTTCAAGCCGGTCACCGGTTTCCTCGGTGCCTCGCTCGTTTTGGCTGTGAATGCCGCCAACGTGCCCGCCAACAACGTGCAGGAGTTCATCACTTGGGCCAAGACGCAATCGGGCGGTGTTTCTTACGCCTCGTTCACTGCCGGCAACTCATCGCATTTTGCGGGCGTGATCATGAACCAGCGCACCGGCTTGAACATGGTGCACATTCCCTTCAATGGCACTCCACCTGCCGTGCAAAACTTGCTGGGCGGTCAAGTGCATGCGGCCTTCCTGCCACTGATGGCGGTGAAGTCGCACGTGGAGTCGGGCAAGGTCAAAGTGCTGGCCATCACCAGTCCCCAACGCTCGGCCCTGCTGCCCCAAGTGGGCACCTTCAAGGAGCAAGGCTTGCCCGATTTGGAAATCTACATCTGGTCCGGCTTGTCTGCACCCGCAAACACACCCGACAACGTGGTTGAGCGGCTGCAGGCAGAGTTTGCCAAGGCACTCAGATCTCCAAGCATCATCGAAAAATGGCGTGCCATTGACTTTGAGCCTTTGCCCTTCACTTCGGCAGAGTTCCAAACCTTCACCCGCAACGATGCCAAGCGATGGCAAGAGGCCGTGAAAATTTCAGGATTCAAGGCCAGCGAATAACGCGCGCCCAACCTGAATAAAGCCCATGACCGCCCAGCTCGTTTCCGAGATACACCCCACCTTGGTGCCCAACGGGCACCCCTTGATGACGGGTCCGTTTCGGCCCAACTACCAAGAGTTCAACGCGAGCGACATGGAGGTCATTGGCGAAATTCCCAAACGCCTGAGCGGGGTGTATTTGCGCAACACGCAAAACCCGGTGCACCAGCCCCTGGGCACCTACCATCTGTTCGATGGCGATGGCATGTTGCACATGATGCGCTTTGACCAAGGCCGCTGCGAATACCGCAACCGCTTCATCCGCACCCATGCCTTCCAGGAAGAGCAAGCCGCTGGGCAGGCTTTGTACGCCGGGCTGATCGACAAGCCCTCGCTGGCCTTGCGGCCTGGTTGGGGCGCTCGCGGCGGACTGCGCGACAGCTCGGCCACCGATGTGGTCGTGCATGCGGGCATGGCATTGACCACCTTCTACCAATGCGGCGAGCCGTATCGACACGATGCCAGCACGCTCGACTTCAAAGGCGTGGACGACTGGGGTCAAAAGCTGCTGCCCGATGGCGGCATCGCGGCCCACCCCAAAGTTTGCCCCCGCACTGGCGATTTGCTGTTCTTCAACTACAGCAAACAAGCGCCCTTCATGCATTACGGCGAGGTCGATCGCCACAATCGGTTGGTGCACTACGTGCCGGTGCCTTTGCCAGGCCCGCGTTTGCCCCATGACATGGTCTTCACCGAGCGCTTTGCCATCCTCAACGATTTCCCCCTGCACTGGGACGAGGCTTTGCTGCCACAGGGCAAACACAAGCTGCGCTACTTTGAGCAGCAAGCCTCGCGTTTTGCCGTGGTGCCCCGGCGCGGCCAGCCCCAGAACGGGATCCGTTGGTTTGAAGCCAGCCCCACCTATGTCCTGCACTGGCTCAACGCCTGGGAAGAAGGCGACGAGATCGTGCTGCATGGCTACCACCAGAAAACCCCCATGCCCAAGACAGGCTACGACAACTCGGGCAAGACCTTGGGCCCCGAACGTTATGGCCCCACCCTCTGCGAATGGCGTTTGAACCTGCACACCGGAAAATGCGCAGAAAGGCGGCTGGATGAAAGGCCGCTGGAATTCGGCATGATCAACGCCGCTTATGCGGGCCGGCCTTACCGCTACTCTTACAACATGATCGCGCACCCTGGCTCGTTTTTGTTTGACGGCATCTTGCGCTACGACCACACCACCGGACAATCGCAAACCTGTTTGTTTGGAGAGGGGCGTTTTGGCAGCGAGTCCCCCATGGCACCCTGTCACGATGCGCGCGGCGAAGACGACGGTTATGTCCTGAGTTTTGTGACCGACATGCAGGCCGACCGTTCGGAATGTGTGGTGCTGGATGCACAGCACATCGATGCCGGCCCGGTGGCGCGCATCGTCTTGCCGCACCGCATCAGCAGCGGCACCCATGCCTGCTGGGCCGATGCACGTGAGTTGATCCCGTCGTGATCTGCATTCACAAACTTCGGCGCTGGCCCTGACGAAAAAAGGCTGTCCGGTGGACAGCCTTTTTGATCCAGCATGACCCGAAGGTCACTGCCAGCACATCACTTGCCTGGGATCTTGCCTTCCACGCCCTTGACATAGAACATCACACCGCCCAGGAATTTGTCGTCCGCCACGGTGTCTTTGGCCAGCACTTGCTTGCCGGCCTGGTCCACGATGGGGCCTTTCCAGATCGAGAAGCTGCCGTCTTTCAGACCGGCCTTGATCTCTTCGATGCGCTTTTTGGTGTCTTCAGGCACATCGGCGGCCACATTGACCATGTCGATGGCGCCTTCTTTCACGCCCCACCAGCTTTGGCTTGTGCTCCACTTGCCATCAAGCGCTTCGCCCACGGCCTTCACGTAGTAAGGGCCCCAGTTGATCACGGCCGAGCCCAAGTGGGCCTTGGGGCCATAGGCGGTCATGTCGGAGTCCCAACCAAAGGCGCGCTTGCCCATTTTTTCTGCGGTCTGCAAAACGGCCGAGGAATCGGTGTTTTGCATCAGCACATCGGCACCGCCGTTGATCAGCGAAGTGGCCGCTTCTGTTTCTTTCGGTGGGTTGAACCATTCATTGACCCACACCACCTTGGTCTTGATTTTGGGGTTGACCGACTGTGCGCCCATGGTGAAGCTGTTGATGTTGCGCACCACTTCAGGGATAGGGATGGAGCCCACCACACCCAGGGTGTTGGTCTTGGTCATCTTGCCTGCGATGACGCCAGCCATGTAAGCGCCTTCGTAGGTGCGGCTGTCGTAGGTGCGCAGGTTCTCGGCGGTTTTGTAACCGGTGGCGTGCTCAAACTTCACATCCTTGATGTCGGCCGCCACTTTGAGCATGGGCTCCATGTAGCCAAAGGTGGTGCCAAAAATCAGCTTGTTGCCCTGGGCGGCCATGTCGCGGATCACGCGCTCGGCATCGGCACTTTCTGGCACTTTTTCGACAAAGCTGGTGACGACTTTGTCGCCGAAGGCTTTTTCGACTTCTTTGCGGCCGTTGTCGTGGGCAAAAGTCCAACCACCGTCGCCCACAGGGCCGACATATGCAAACGCGATTTTCAAAGGCTCAGGCTTGGCAGGCGCTGCAGCCTGGGCCTCGGCCTTGGGGGCCTCTTCTTTTTTGCCGCAACCCACCAGGGCGGCAGCCGCCACGGCAGTCAGGGCCACCATCTTGAAGATGGCGCGCTTGGAGATGTCAGTCATGTCAGATCCTTTTAATGAACAAGTTTACGGGGACGAAAAAACAGATTATGAACCGGGATAAAACGGTTTGCCCAAGGAGGCTGGCATGTTCACGCGAATCCAGGCGGGATTGCGCGAGATCAAGGCCAGCACCACGATGGTGGCCACATACGGCAGCGCGGAGAGCAACTGGCTGGGCACCTCAACACCCATGCCCTGCAAATGGAACTGCAGCATGGTCACCCCACCAAACAAATAAGCACCCAGCAAAACCCGTGCCGGACGCCAAGTGGCAAAGGTGGTCAAGGCCAAAGCGATCCAGCCCTTGCCCGCCACCATGCCTTCGACCCACAACGGGGTGTAGATCACCGAGATGTAAGCCCCGGCCAAACCGCACAAAGCCCCCCCGGCCACCACGGCGGCCAAACGGATGCGGCGCACCGGGTAACCCAAGGCATGGGCCGAGGCCGGTGACTCGCCCACGGCCCGCAGCACCAAACCGGTGCGACTTTTATAAAGAAACCAAACCAGTGCCAAAACCAGCAGCATCGCCACGTACACCAGCGGGTGCTGTTTGAACAGGGCAGGCCCAAGCAATGGGATGTCGGCCAATACCGGAATGTCGTAATGGAGCCGTTCTGGCAGTTTTTCCTGCACATAGCCAATGCCCACAAAGGCCGAAAAGCCCACCCCAAAAAGACTCAAAGCCAAACCGGTGGCGTATTGGTTGGTGCCCAGCCAAATCACCAGCACGCCAAAGACGGCCGCCAGCAAGGCCCCCGAGCCCATGCCTGCGGCAAAGCCCAACCAGTCGTTGCCGGTGTGCACCACGCAGGCAAAACCCGCAACCGCCGCGCACAGCATCATGCCCTCGGCCCCCAGGTTGACCACCCCGGCTTTTTCATTGATCAGCAGGCCCAAAGCGGCCAGGGCCAGCACCGTGCCCGCGTTCAAAGTCGCAGCCACCAGCAATGCATAGGTTTCCATCACACGCCCCCCATTTTTTTGGCCACCCAGCGCAGCCGGTAGGCCACCAAGGTGTCACACGCCAGCAGGCAAAACAAGAGCAAGCCCTGGAACACCCCGGTGATCGACTTGGGCAGCCCCAAGCGCGACTGGGCCAACTCGCCGCCGATGTAGAACATGCTCATCAGCACCGCCGACAAGACCATGCCGCCCGGATGCAAGCGCCCGACAAAGGCCACGATGATGGCGGCAAAACCATAGCCCGCAGGCACATAGGGCGTGAGCTGGCCAATCGGGCCCGCCACCTCCAGCGCACCGGCCAGGCCGGCCGCCCCGCCCGATGTCAACAAAGCCACCCACAGCGCTTTGCGCGAAGAAAAACCGGCATAGCGCGCAGCATCGGGTGCCAAGCCGCCCACCTGCTGGGCAAAGCCCGCCCGTGTGCGAAACAAAAACACCCACAACAGCCCGGCACCGGCCAGCGCCAGCAGCAAGCCTATGCTCACCCGCGAGCCCGACATCAAACGCGGAATTTGGGTCACCGCCTCAAAGGTTTTGGTCTGGGGAAAGTTAAAGCCCGCAGGGTCTTTCCAGGGGCCATAGACCAAATAACCCAACACCATATCGGCCACATACACCAGCATCAGGCTGACCAAGATCTCGTTGGCATTGAAGCGGTCACGCAGCAAAGCCGTGATGCCCGCCCAAAGCATGCCGCCCAGCACCCCGGCCAGCAATACCGCCAGCACCATCCAGCGGCCCGAGTCTTTGTCGGCCAACAAGGCCATGCCCCCAGCGCAAACAGCGCCAATGACAAACTGGCCCTCGGCACCGATGTTCCAAATATTGGAGCGAAAACAGACCGACAAACCCAGGGCAATGAGCAGCAACGGCGTCGCCTTGACCATCAATTCGCCTAAGGCATAACTCGATTTCACCGGCTCCCAAAAGAACATCTGCAATCCGCGCACCGGGTCTTTGCCCAAGGCCATGAACAAGGCCACGCCCAAAAGCACGGTCAGGGCCAAAGCCAGCAAAGGTGATGCAAAAGTCCACAGGCGCGAGGCCTGGGCACGGGGTTCAAGCCGCAGCATCTTGGGCCTCCTGCTGGTGATCTGGCCACAAGCCGCTCATCCACTCGCCCATGCGTGCCACCGTGGCATCGGCCCTGGCCACCGAGGGCGACAAACACCCCTTGGCGATCACATGCAGGCGGTCAGACAGCTCAAACAACTCGTCCAATTCCTCACTCACCACCAGCACCGCGCAACCCGCGTCGCGCAGCGCCAATATCTCGGCGCGAATTTGCGCGGCCGCCCCCACGTCTACGCCCCAAGTGGGCTGCGAGACGATGAGCAGCTTGGGAGATGCGCTGATCTCGCGCCCGACGATGAATTTTTGCAAATTGCCACCCGACAGCGACTGCGCCGGGGCCTGTGGGCCGGCCGCCTTGACCTTGAAGCGCTCAATGATGCCGCGTGCCTGATCGGCCAATGCCCCCATGCGCACCCAACCGCCTGCACCCAAAGCCTCGCTGCGGGTGAGCAACAGGTTGTGCGACAAACTCAGCGAGGGCACGGCACCCCGCCCCAGGCGCTCTTCAGGCACAAAGTGCAGGCCCATTTTTCTGCGCGGCACAGGCCCCAAGGCCGCCACCGGCTGGCCCAGTAATGTCACGCTGGCTGCACCGCACTGCTGGCCTGCGCGGGTGTCTTCGCCCGACAAAGCCCACATCAGCTCCCTTTGGCCATTGCCCGAAACCCCCGCCAGGCCCACCACCTCACCGGCGCGCACCTGCAGCGCAATGCCTTGCAGGTCCACCCCAAAGGGGTCTTGACGGCTCAGGCTCAGGCCTTTGACCGACAAGACCACCTCGCCCGGCTCTCGCGCCACATGCTGCAAAGCGGGTGGCTCGGCGCCAATCATCAGGCGGCTCAAACTGGCATTGGTTTCTTCGCGCGGATCGCACACCCCCGTGACCTGACCGCCCCGCAGCACCGTGCAGGCGCTGCACAGGGCGCGAATTTCGTGCAGCTTGTGCGAGATGTAGAGCAAGCTGCAGCCTTGGCTGACCAGCTTGTGGAGCACCACAAACAGCTTGTCCACCGCTTGCGGGGTCAGCACCGAGGTGGGCTCGTCCAAGATCAACAACTGGGGTTCGGTCAACAAGGCGCGGATGATCTCCACCCGCTGCATTTCACCCACGCTCAAGGTGTGCACCGGGCGGTTGGGCTCCAAATCCAGGCCGTACTCGCTGGCCTTGGCCATGATGCGCTCGCTCACCTCGGCCAGGCTCAGCGACTTGTCCAGCCCCAGCCAAACGTTTTCAGCCACGGTGAGCGTGTCAAACAGGCTGAAGTGCTGAAACACCATGCTGATGCCCAGCTTGCGCGCTTCTTGGGGGTTGCGGATGTGAACCGGCTGGCCTTTGAAAAACACCTGACCTTCATCGGGCTTGACCGAGCCATAGATGATTTTCATCAAAGTGGATTTGCCCGCGCCGTTTTCCCCCAACACGGCATGGGCCTGGCCGGGCATCACCGTGAGCGACACATCCTGGTTGGCCACCACACCGGGATAGCGTTTGGTGATGCCCTGCAAAGACAAAAGTGGTGGGGTCATGTCAATCAAGCGGTGGGAGGATGGGGCAATTGCGATGCACTGATTTTCACCTGTTCGCGCAGCCATTTGGCGGCGGCC
>CAMCNQ010000144.1 GCA_945875955.1 Limnohabitans sp. Rim8
CACATTTTGCTCGATGAGCTGGGCATCGATGGTCAAGAAAACCTGCTGAGCTCGCATGCCCTGGTGATCGGTGCCGGTGGCCTGGGCTCGCCTGTGAGCCTTTACTTGGGCAGCGCCGGGGTTGGCCACATCACCGTGGTTGACCACGACAGCGTGGACGCCACCAACTTGCAGCGCCAAATCGCCCACACCCTGGACCGCGTGGGCCAATTCAAAGCCCACTCGGTGCAAACCGCGATTGCGCAGATCAACCCCGATGTGCGCGTCACCCCCATCACCCAAAGGGCCGATGCCGCCTTGCTCGACCGCTTGGTGGCCCAAGCCGATGTGGTGCTCGACTGCAGCGACAATTTTGAAACCCGCCAAGCCGTGAACCTGGCCTGCGTGCAGCAGCGCAAACCCCTGGTCTCGGGTGCGGCCATCCGCATGGACGGGCAGGTTTCGGTGTTTGACAGCACCCAGCCAAACGCCCCTTGTTACGCCTGCATCTTCCCGCCCACGCAAACCCCCGAGGAAACCCGCTGCGCCACCCTGGGCGTGTTTGCGCCGCTGGTGGGCATCATCGGCAGCGTGCAGGCCGCCGAGGCACTGAAGCTGCTCAGCGGCATGGGCAGCCACATGGCGGGGCGCTTGCTCATGCTCGATGGGCGTGAACTGTCTTGGACCGACATCCGCATGCAGCGCAACCCCGTCTGCCTGGTCTGCGCTGCGCACCGCCATTAAAAGCCTAAGGGGAAGGCCCGCCGGGGCCTCAGGGGCCGTGGCAACTGCCGTGAAACTTTCTGAACACTGGCGGCGTCATGGGGCGCTGTCTGCTCCCAAACAAGCCTATTTTTTGTTTTTGCGCTTGGCGCTGCAAACCGGCATAAGGTCCCTGGCCGGTGCGAAACCGGTAGGCCCAGGCCATGCCCGAGCGCACCATTTCGGCCCCCAGATCCACCCCATCGACCGTCAAACGCCCGATGTGGCGGCCATAAACATCTTGCCCCACCTCGACCACCTGAACCGATTTGCGCAGTGCCAAAACAACCAAGGCATCGCGCGCAGCCTGGCCGCCGGGCTGGCAGCTTTCGGGGGCGTCAATGCCGTCTATGCGCAGCTTGACCGTCTCGGCCCGGCCCTCGCGCAGCACCTCCACGGTGTCGCCGTCCAGGACCCAGTTGACCCAGCCCGTCCATGCCTCTTGCGCTTGCAGGCCCCAAGGCAAGAGCCAACACAAGGCACAGACAAAGCCAAGCCAGCGCCTCATGCGCCCCCCTTGTGCTGCACCTGTCGCCGATTTGCTTTGAGCAAAGCCGGGCTCAGCTCGACCCGCAGGCTTTCGGCTCGGGTTTGCAAACGCGCCAGCACCTTGACCAACAGCGACAGACCGTCACTGGTGGCCAGGTGTTGCGATGGGGACAGAGGCATCAGGATTTTCAGGAGGAATGGTGGTTTCGACCCATTGTCGGTCAAGGCCTTGCATTGCGCTTGGATGGAGCGCCGATGTGCTGAACTGCATTGGCTTCCTAGCCCCTGCGCGGTGCGGGACACCCTTTTGATCGCCCCCTTGGCAAGCGCATGAACCACCGCGGCCAGCGCGAAATGCGCCAAGGTGTTTGCCAATACCGCGCTTGGATGGCCACGACCGGCTGCTCAAGCGCCTGGCCGGGGACCGCCCTGCACCACGCCCAACGCTTAAGATAAGCGCATGCACATCTCCCAAAGGCTACAGCAGCGACTGCCCTTCTTGAAATGGCCACGGCCCACAGCGGCCTTGCTGCGCACCGAGTTTTTTGCGGGCTTGAGCGTGGGCCTGATGGTCATCCCGCAAGGGGTGGCCTATGCCGCTTTGGCGGGCATGCCCTTGGTCACTGGCATTTATGCCTCGCTGCTGCCGGCCTTGGTGGCGGTGCTGTTCAGTGCCTCCACCCGTTTATCGGTGGGCCCCACGGCCCTGACGGCCATGCTGGTGACGGCCTCACTCAGCGGCATGGCCGTGTCGGGCAGCAACGAATGGGTGCATTTGGCGGTCTGGCTGGCCTTGCTCAGCGGTGTGCTGCAAATCGTGCTGGGCTACGCCCGCTTTGGCTGGCTGCTCAACCTGGTGAGCGCACCGGTGCTGATGGCCTTCACCCAAGGCGCGGCGGTCATCATCATCGCCTCGCAACTCCCTGCCATGCTGGGCCTGGGGCAAGGCTGGTCGTCTTTGCGCCAATTTGCCCAATGGGACCTGCCCAGCCTGGCCTTTGGCCTGGCCACACTGGGGGTGCTGCTGATCGCCAAAAAACGCCAACCCACTTTTCCAGCCGTGTTGTTGGTGGTGGCTCTCTCGGCCGCCTTGAGCTGGGGCCTGGGCTTGGAAGCCATGGGCACGCCCTTGGTGGGCCACCTGCCGCAGGGCTTTCCTTCTTTGTATTGGCCCGCAGGCATTGACTGGGAAACGCTCAAGCAACTGCTGCTGCCAGCCATGGTCATCACCTTGGTGAGCTTTTTGGAAACCGCCTCCAGCGCCAAAGTTGACAGCCAGCGCAAAGGCCAGCACTGGGACCAAGACCAAGACCTGATTGGCCAAGGCATGGGCAAACTGGCCTCGGCCCTGAGCGGCGCATTTCCGACCAGTTCGTCGTTTTCGCGTTCGGCGCTGAACCTGTATGCCGGTGCGCAAACCGGCTGGGCTACGGTGTTTTCGGTCTTGGTGATCTTGGTGTCGCTGCAGTTTTTCACGCCGGTGCTGCACCATGTGCCCAAATCGGTCTTGGCCGCCATCGTGGTGGCCACCGTCTATGGCCTGTTCAAACCGACGGCATTTGTGCGGCTGCTCAAGGTTCACCGGGTTGAAGGCGGCATATCACTGATGACCTTTGGCATCACGCTGGCCTCAGCGCCCCGGCTTTACTGGGGTGTGCTGGCCGGCGTGGTCATGGGGCTGAGCCACTTTTTGCACACCCGTTTGCACCCCCGCATCATCGAAGTGGGCCTGCACCCCGATGGCAGCTTGCGTGACCGCCACCTGTGGCAACTGCCGCCCCTGGCCCCACAGCTCTATGCCCTGCGCATGGACGCAGATCTGGACTTTGCCGCTGCCAACAATTTTGAGCGCACCGTCACCGACCACCTGAGCCAGCACCCCGAAACACGGCACGTGTGCCTGTTCGCCCAACCCATCAACCGGGTCGATGCCACCGGCGTGGAAACCTTTGGCCAACTGCGCAAGCAACTCGACACCCGGGGCATCACGCTGCACATCAGCGGCATCAAACTGCCGGTGGAAACGGCCCTGCGCAAAGCCGGTGAGCTGCCCCAAGGCCCCGGCCTGCTGCTTTACCGCACCGACGCCGAAGCCTTGCTGGCCCTTGGCCAACTGCAAGCTTTGCCCGACGACATCGCGGCTGCGGCCATCTGAGCCGCAGCCCCGGCTCGGCTCAGGCCAAGGCTTTTTCGAACTCGGTCAACCGCTTGTAAATCGAGCGCAGCTCGGTGATGTCGGTCCAGCGCTCAATCAGGTAAGAAAACGCGTCGTTGACTTTGCCAAAGGCGTTGCTCACCTGCTGAATCACGCCCAAAGTGATCAGGCCCGAAAACAGCGAAGGCCCCATTAACAGGTAAGGAAAAATCACCATCAACTGGCTGTACAAATTGCTCCAGAGGTTGAAGTAAGCGTAGTGGTTGAACAGCCTGAAATTGTTCACCCGCACGCCGGTGAACAACTGCAACACCGTGGGCAAATCCATGCGGCTGCGCTCGTCTTCAGCCAGCACCAGGTCTTTGCGCAGCGCCGCCTCGGTGCGCTGGTTGTTGTATTCCAGCCCCGGCAGCCGAATGCCCACAAACCAAGACACCAGCGTGCCCCCCAAGGCGGTGGCCAAAGCCACCCAAAACAAAGAGCCTTCAAACTGCAGCCACGCAATCGCCATGCCTTTGGACAGGGCCCACAAAATCGGGATGAACGAGATCAAGGTCAGCACCGCACGCACCAAGCCCAGGCCCAGATTTTCCATCTGCCGGGCAAAGCGCATGCAGTCTTCTTGAATGCGCTGCGAGGCGCCCTCCACCGTGTCGGCCGTGCGCTGCCAGCGGGGCAAATACACCTCGGTCATGGCCTGCCGCCAACGAAAGGCGTAATGCGAGGCCAAATACATCTCCAGACTGCGCAGCAGCATGAAGGGAAATGCGATCCAGGCAAACTGCTGCATGAACCCCCAAAACATGTTCAGCCCGCCCGCTTGCTCGGGCTTTTGAAGCAGGTCGTAAAACTGGCCGTACCAAGCATTGAGCTTGACCGTTTGCTGCACCGTGATAAAGACCAAGGCCACCAACACCAACAAACCACCCCAGGCCCACAAAGCCCAACGGCGGGAGAGAAAAAAACTGCGGAACATGCAAACCTTTCACACAAGCGCCCCAGCTTACAGGGTTTGCAAGTCCTGAATCAACCCAATAGGCCCAAAGCCCGATCGCCTCCGCCCATCCCATTTGGGATTGACGCTCCCGATTAAACCTGAACCCGGCAGTTGGCCGCTTGCTTGCGCTTTAAACACTTGATGAATCAAACACTTGCGCCCAACTGAATTTAGGTTAAAGAGCAATCAGCGCGAAACGCCCGTTATGTCGATCGTTACGCGGCGATTGGGTTTGTTGCACAAAATATTGACGGCCGTTTTTACAGAGCCACAGTTGCTCACAACAGGCTCTTTGTCTGAGCGGCCTTCAATGAAGAATTGTTCAGACTTCAGCCCGCGGCTCATCAGGTAGTCGCGCACGGTTTGCGCGCGTTGAGATGAAATGCTTTGCTTTTGTTCCGAGCTGCCAATGGCATCGGAATGGCCCAAAACTTTGACAAGCTCTACCCTGTCGAATTCTTTTCTGATGCGGCTGATGATGTCGTCCAAAACCGTTTGTCCTGTCGCCATCATGTCGCCCATGCCCGACTTACCAAAAGGAAACAAGGCGTCAGAGGACCAAGAGATCAATTGCACTTGGGTAGGCGACTTCCTCTCCACCGGTTCTGGCAAAACCGTCACTGGAGGCAGCACCTTGTCCGGTTGGCCCATCGTCGCATTCTGGTTATTCGAGTTCACTTCGACAGGCTCGATCACCACCGAATTGGCGGCTACCTCAGTCACACCATCACAGGGCACCAAAAATGCTGCGCGAGACAATGTGTGCTGTTGCTGTCTGGTGTTGACCAGATTGGTCGGTACTTGATCCGCAGGCATGGCCAGCAAACGCAGTGGCCTGCTTGGCAAGTCACTGAGTTGCAAGAATTGCTGCTCACCTCTTTGCAGCACGACCTCTTTGGAAAGAATGGGGTTACGCACCCGTTCTTCTTTTTCAACACGACGAAAGCCGATGTCGACCGCGCCGGGTTTGATGCACACCTCGGTATAGCCCCCCTTGAGCAAGGAAGTGTGATAAGCGCGGTTGATGTAAACACTGATCGCTGTCGCGCCAAGATCATCCGTTGAACGGTAGAGGGTTAAACGAGAAAAATCGCCGCTCAAAGGCGCGATCGCAGTGGCTGAATAGGGCGCTCCCAAGGGTTGAATTTGCCGCAATGTCTGAGCCTGCGCAGACCCCAGTAAACCCACCAAGAACGCCAATGGCGCGATCCACTTGTTGGCCACCCCCACCCCCATGAGAAGTGCGTGATGAACTGCGGTGGCCATGGTCTGCAACAAGAACTTGTACGCAAAAACATCTTTCATGCTTTTACCTTTCGCTATAAAAAAAAATCCTTCAAAAGAAGGTTTGTGTGGGCCATTGGTGAAAAGCTGAAATGAATTCAATTGGTTCAAAACTGAAGAAGAACAGACTCCCAATACGCGGGTTAAATGTAACTAACTCATATAAATTTTTAAAATTTATTAATTGTTTTTAGTTACATAATGTAAATTTGAGAACGATTTATGAACCCCCTCGGCTTGATTGGGGAACACTCGGCGTCGCCAATGAAAGCAGCCCCATGCGCTGAACCTCAATCCAGTTGGCCGCTTGCTTGCTCGTTAAACACTTGATGAATCAAACACTTGCGCCCACGACGGTCTTCACCTCATGCGTGAAGCGCTGCACGGCCAAACTGCCGGATTTAGGCTCAATGCAGCGGCTGCACAAGCTTTTGCTCCCCAGAGCGGGCTCGGCCGAACAGCGCTTGGCTGTGCGCTCAAGCCGGTTTGCAGATCAGCCTGTAAAGGGTGTTGCCTGGCTTGAATTCACCGAAGTCACCACTTCGGTCTTGAAGTCGGCGGGCAGCACCACTTCCAGCAACTCGACATCGGCGCTGTGGCCCATCTCGCGGTGGCGAATGCCAGGGGGTTGGTGAACGCACGAACCCGCCTCCAGCCTGACCACGCCCTGCCCCTCATACTCAAACTCTATCCAACCCTTGAGCACATACACCAGCTGAAACTCCGTCAGGTGCAGGTGTGGCTGACTGGAAAACGCTTGCCCCTGGGCTGCCCGAATCACATTGGCCGCAACCCGCCCCTGGGTAGCCGCTTCCATGCCCAAATTGCGGTACTCAAAAAAAGACCGCAGCCCCTGCTCAAACTGCGCATCTTTGGCGTGCGTCACCACAAAACCGGTTGTTGTCATTTGCGTCTCCAGCGGTGGGGGGGTTGGGGTTGCTGGAGTGGACCGGGGGCGTCATGCGCCTGCGGCCGGTTCAAGCCAGTCCGGCTATCGTAACGCCGACTGGTTTATATTGAGATGCGATTTACCGGTTTGAAGGTCGGTGGCGCAAAGGATGGCGTTTTTGGACAGCAGTGCCACAGGTACTCCAGAAATGAAAAAACCCGCCGAGGTTTTAGCCAAGGGCGGGTTGGTTTGCGGACCAAGGTCAATTTCAGGGGCTGACCCGGTTCGTCACAGATGTCGAGCTGCGTGATGGAGTCTTGAAATTTCAACATCGTCGCCGTGTACGCGGTCAATGGCGATGCAGTTCTTGTGCAGGGCCCGCTCACGCGTACCGGGGACGCGGCCAGCCCGGCCCTAAACAAGATGGGCTTGAAGAGATTCGGAGTCAAGGCTCGGTTTCAGAAATTTTGACTGGCGAACGTGAACTCAACGTTAGGTAAGTGCGTTCCCTCAGCAAGCGTTTCGGGGTTTCCACCGCAAGCTTCTTGTAACTTCTGGCCAGTATCAGGTTGGTCAGACGAAAAGCCACGCTGCTGGCAGCCGCCCATCAGCCTGCGCTTTGATATCAGACACGCCCTGCCAGCCCAAGAGATGCACGCAGGGTTTCATTGATTCGAGTCTGCCAGCCTTCGCCACTGGCACGCAATGCAGCCAAGACGTCGGCGTCCAAACGCAGCTTGACTGCCTCTTTGGTGGTGACCGCTTTGGGCCGACCCCGAGCTTTGATCTTGTTGCCCTCATACAGATCGGCAGACTTAAAAAATGCAGCAGTTAACTCCGGTGCATCATCAGGGTCATTCCAAATAGCTGGCATAGAGCGCTTTTTCTCGGTCATTTGCTTTCCTCATACTGATGATGCGACGCACCTCGCCGCGCGGTGTCCAAACCAAAACAATCAGCCGCCTGTCCAACCAACCCACGGTCGTGAAGCGGTCTTCAGCGTAGTCCATCCGAGTGTCT
>CAMCNQ010000145.1 GCA_945875955.1 Limnohabitans sp. Rim8
GGTGTGGTGCAGGTGCTGCAATGCTTTGAACGCTTTCGGATTTTGTGCGCCGTGCACCAAGGCGAGTGGGGCACCACGGCACTCAACGCCGCGGTGCAAAAAGCCTTGGCCCAGCAAGGCTGGCTCAAGCCCCAGGGCGAGTGGTTTGCTGGGCGGCCCGTCATGGTCACCCGCAACGACAGCCAGTTGGGCGTCTTCAACGGCGACGTGGGGCTGGTTATGCCCAACCCCCAGGGGGTGCTCAAGGCCTGGTTTTTGGACGGCGAACAACTGCGCTCGGTGAGCGTTTCGCGCCTGGCCCATGCCGAAACCGCCTTTGTCATGACGGTTCACAAAAGCCAGGGCTCTGAGTTTGCACACACGGCCTTGGTCTTGCCGCCGGGCGCGGCCGACTTGCTCACGCGTGAACTGGTCTACACCGGCATCACCCGCGCGCGGGCCCACTTCACACTCATAGAGGCCCAGGCAGGCCTGCTCGATGCGGCCATAACCCGGCAAAGCGTGCGCGCCAGTGGCTTGCGGCAGTGGTGGGGTGCTTGAGGGTGTGAATGCCGGTAATGGCGGCAAGGGCGATAAGGGCAAGAACGCCTGAGCGCGCCGCCTGCTCAGCTGGCGTAGCCCTCACAAGCGCCTGCATTGGGCTTTCCCCGGCACTCGCGCAAAAGGCGCTTGTCGCGCTCGGCTTGGCTTTCGCCCGCAGCTTTGTCGGTGGGTTGCTTGTGCTTGACCGGTTTTTTTTTGGCCGGTTTGGCCGGCTTGGCGGTTTTTTCCGCGTCGGTGGTGGCCGTGAACACCTACACCGCCTGGCCCGTCAAGGGCCAGCCCAGCAGGCCAAGCCCGATGGGCAAGGCAAGGCCAAGACCGAGGCCAAGGCCTCGCAGGGCCTGGGGCCAATGAGATGGTTTCATGCGCGTCTCCCTGTCGTTTTGGGTGATCATAGGCCCGCACCAAACTTGTGCAAGAGGGCCTTCAAAAACGGCCCATTCAGCCGTTACGATGACGGCATGAACACCGACACCAAACCCTTTCTGCGCCAGGCCGTCATTGACCTTGAAGAGTCCCTCATCCGCGAGGTGGCCAATGCGGGCATGGCCCGCAGCGACGTGCTGGCTTTCTGGTTTGGCGAGTCCGACGAGGTCACTCCCGACATTGTTCGGCAGGCGGCCATCGACTCGCTGCAAAAAGGCGAAACCTTTTACGCGCACAACCTGGGCCTGCCCGAGCTGCGCCAGGCCGTGTCGGACTACATGTCGGCCTTGCATGGCCCGGTGGGCGTAGAGCGCCTGGCCATCACATCGGGCGGTGTGAACGCGCTGATGCTGGCCGCCCAAGCCCTGATCGACGCCGGGGATGAAGTGGTCGCCATCACCCCGGTTTGGCCCAATTTGACCGCGCAAACCCTGGTCATGGGGGCCCATTTGACCTGCCTGCCGCTGCGCCCCGTGCAGGGCCAATGGCAACTCGACATGGCCGCACTCAAAGTCGCCATCACGCCGCGCACGCGCGTGCTGATCGTCAATTCGCCCAACAACCCCACCGGCTGGACCTTGAGCCGCGCAGAGCAAGCCGAGATATTGGCGCACTGCCGCAGCACCGGCACTTGGGTCATGGCCGATGAGGTGTATGAACGCCTGTATTACGAAACCGATACGGCCAACGGCTGCGCGCCGTCGTTCCTGGATGTGTCCGAGCCCGACGACCGCTTGGTGGTGGTGCACAGCTTTTCCAAAAGCTTTTTGATGACCGGCTGGCGCTTGGGCTGGCTGGTCATGCCTGCGGCCATGGCCCAACACATGGGCAAGCTGATCGAGTTCAACACCTCTTGCGCCTCGGTGTTCACCCAGCGGGCTGGGGAGGTGGCGCTGCGCCACACCGCCGACATCACGCCCCGCGTGGTGGCCCACCTGAAAACCTGCCGCGACACCTTGGTGCCCCTGCTGCAGGCCTTGCCCCGCGTGCAGGTGGCTGCGGCCAAGGGCGGCATGTACGCCTTCTTCAAACTCGAAGGCCACCCCGACGCAGTGGTCACCGCCAAACGGCTGGTGGCCGAAGCCGGTCTGGGCCTGGCCCCCGGCGAAGCCTTCTCCCCCGAAGCCGCAGGCTGGCTGCGCTGGTGCTTTGCGTCCAAAGACCTGTCCAGGTTGAACCAAGGCGTGGAAAGACTCAAAGACTGGCTGGCCAAAAATCAATTGGGATCTGACCCCAATTAACTTGACCCCGATTCACCGCCAAACGGCGGGTGGCCGAAGTTGAGGGCTGGTTGGGTTGGTGCTTTGCGTTCCAAGATGGGGGCCGGCTCGCGCAGGGCGTGGGCAGACGCAGCCAATGGACGGGCCCGGTTTAAAACCCTTTTCGGGCTATAATCCGGCTGTTTTGCGATTTGCAAAGCGCACGCTGCCCGCTTTTCCAGCAGGCAGCGCAAGTCATTAACCCGCCGAGATTCAGCTCTGAATGGACGCGAAATACAAGGAAACACCATGATCGCATCTTCGATCAAGGCCGAGGTCGTCAAGGCCAACGCCCGTGCCGCCAACGACACTGGTTCGCCAGAAGTCCAAGTGGCTTTGCTCACAGCCCGCATCAACGAGCTGACCCCCCACTTCAAAACACACGCCAAAGACCATCACGGTCGCCGTGGTTTGCTGCGCATGGTCAGCCGTCGCCGCAAATTGCTGGACTACCTCAAGTCCCGTGATGCTGACCGCTATGTTGCGTTGATTGCCAAACTTGGCCTGCGTAAATAAAGCACTTTTCAGATGAAAAGCGCCTGAGTTGGTTCACTGGCTCAGGCGCTTTGTTCTTTTTTTCTGTCGGAATTTGTCAGGGCGATCTCGCGCTGTGTCATTCCACAAGGCTTGCCGGGTCAGGTTTTGTGGAATGGCATCGAGTTCAAAGCGTCAACTTCCGGGCCCTCGGCACAGCCTCATGTGCTTTTGTTTTCAGGAGTTCTGAACATGTCCATTTTCAACAAAGTTACCAAAACCTTCCAGTGGGGCCAGCACACGGTCAAGATGGAAACCGGCGAAATCGCTCGCCAATCCGGCGGCGCTGTGCTGCTCGACATGGAGGGCACCGTGGTGCTTGCCACCGTGGTGGGCTCCAAGATCGCCAAGGCCGGGCAAGACTTCTTCCCGCTCACCGTGGATTACATCGAGAAAACCTACGCCGCAGGCAAGATCCCTGGCAGCTTTTTCAAGCGTGAAGCCAAGCCCAGCGAGCACGAAACCCTGACCAGCCGTTTGATCGACCGCCCGATCCGCCCGCTGTTCCCTGAAGGTTTTTACAACGATGTGCACGTGGTCATCCACACCGTGTCGTTGAACCCCGAAGTCGACGCGGACATCGCTGCGATGATCGCCGTGTCTGCGGCTTTGTCCATCTCGGGCATCCCCTTCAATGGCCCAATTGGCGCTGCCCGCGTGGGTTACATCAATGGCGAATACGTGCTCAACCCCGGCCAAACCCAGCGCAAAGACAGCGTGATGGATTTGGTGGTCGCTGGCACCGAAGCCGCCGTGCTGATGGTGGAATCCGAAGCCCAGCAACTGTCTGAAGAAATCATGTTGGGTGGTGTGGTGTTTGGCCACGAGCAGTCGGCGATTGCCATCAACGCCATTCATGAGTTGGTGCGCGATGCGGGCAAGCCGGTGTGGGACTGGCAAGCACCTGCCCGTGACTTGGCGTTTGAATCCAAACTGGCGACCTTGGCCGAAGAAAAACTGCGCGCGGCTTACCAAATCCGCAACAAACAAGCCCGCACCCACGCTTGCCGCGAAGCCTACGCTTCGGTCAAAGTGGCGCTGGCGACCGAAGGCCTGGCCTTTGACAGCGTCAAGCTCGACGGCCTGATGTTCGAAATCGAAGCGCGCATTGTGCGCAGCCAAATTTTGGCCGGTGAGCCCCGCATCGACGGCCGCGACACCCGCACCGTGCGCCCCATCGAAATCCGCAACAGTGTTTTGCCCCGCACCCACGGCTCGGCCCTGTTCACACGCGGCGAAACCCAGGCCTTGGTGATCACCACTTTGGGCACCGAGCGCGATGCCCAGCGCATCGACGCCCTGGCCGGTGAGTTCGAAGACCGCTTCATGTTCCACTACAACATGCCTCCCTTTGCCACTGGCGAAGTGGGCCGCATGGGCAGCACCAAGCGCCGCGAAATTGGCCACGGCCGTTTGGCCAAGCGCGCTTTGGCCGCGGTGTTGCCGAGCAAAGAAGAATTCCCCTACACCGTGCGTGTGGTGTCTGAAATCACCGAGTCGAACGGTTCTTCGTCCATGGCCTCGGTCTGCGGCGGTTGCCTGTCGATGATGGACGCCGGCGTGCCCATGAAAGCCCATGTGGCCGGTATCGCCATGGGCCTGATCAAGGAAGACAACCGCTTTGCGGTGTTGACCGACATCTTGGGTGACGAAGACCACCTGGGCGACATGGACTTCAAAGTGGCCGGTACCACCCACGGCATCACCGCTTTGCAAATGGACATCAAAATCCAGGGCATCACCAAAGAAATCATGCAGGTCGCATTGGCCCAAGCCAAAGAAGCCCGCATGCACATCTTGGGCAAGATGCAAGAGGCCATGAGCGAAGCCAACACCGCGGTGTCTGACTTCGCGCCCAAGCTCTTCACCATGAAGATCAACCCCGATAAAATCCGCGACGTGATCGGCAAGGGCGGCGCCACCATCCGTGCTTTGACCGAAGAAACCGGTTGCCAGATCAACATCGGCGAAGACGGCACCATCACCATTGCCGCCACCGATGGCGACAAGGCCGAGATTGCCAAACGCCGCATCGAGCAGATCACCGCCGAAGTGGAAATTGGCAAGGTCTACGAAGGACCCGTCACCAAGGTCTTGGACTTCGGCGCCCTGATCAATCTGTTGCCAGGCAAAGACGGCTTGTTGCACATCAGCCAAATCGCCCACGAGCGGGTTGAGCGGGTGAGCGATTACCTCAAAGAAGGTCAGATCGTCAAAGTCAAGGTCATGGAAACCGACGAAAAAGGCCGCATCAAGTTGTCGATGAAGGCTTTGTTGGACCGTCCTGCACAGGACGCCCAGTAATCTGGGCTCTGGCTTGAGGGGGTCGCTGATCCCTTTGGGCCGCGCCTGTGAACATTGGCTCGCCCCATGAACGTGATTGAAATCCAAAGCTTTGGTGCCCCCGAGGTGCTGGTGCCCGCTGTCCGTCCCGACCCGGTGGCCGGGGCAGGGGAGTTGCTCATTCGCGTCTCGGCCAGTGGCATCAATCGCCCCGATGTGCTGCAGCGCACGGGCAACTACCCAGTGCCGCCGGGTGCCTCCGATATTCCGGGTTTGGAAGTTGCAGGGGTCGTGGTTGCCGGCGACGCACAGGCCATGAACCAGGCCGGTATTTCAGTGGGTGACCGGGTGTGCGCCCTGGTTTCTGGTGGTGGCTATGCCCAGTTGTGCGTGGCACCGGTGGGCCAGTGTTTGCCTGTGCCCACGGGTTTGACCGACACCGAAGCAGCTTCTTTGCCTGAGACTTTTTTCACCGTCTGGAGCAATGTGTTTGACCGTGGCCGTTTGCAAGCGGGCGAGACCTTGTTGATTCAGGGCGGCACCAGCGGCATTGGCGTCACGGCCATCCAAATGGCCAAGGCGGCCGGTGCAACCGTGATCGCCACGGCGGGGTCGGACCTCAAGTGCCAGGCCTGCCTTGATTTGGGTGCTGACCATGCCATCAACTACAAAACCACCGACTTTGTGGCCGAGGTCAAACGCATCACGGCTGGCGCAGGCGTGAATGTGATTTTGGACATGGTCGCAGGCGACTATGTGGCGCGCGAGCTCGAGGCTTTGGCCGAGGACGGGCGTTTGGTCATCATCGCGGTACAGGGCGGTGTGAAAGCACAGCTCAATGCCGGTTTGGTGTTGCGCCGCCGCTTGACCATCACCGGTTCGACTTTGCGTCCGCGGCCAGTAGCGTTCAAGGCGGCCATTGCCAAGTCATTGCGCGAGACGGTTTGGCCCTGGCTCGCATCGGGCCTGATCAAGCCCGTGGTTTTCCGTGTTTATGATGCCGCCCAAGCGGGCGGCGGTTTGCCATCGGGTGCGGCACAAGCCCACGCCCTGATGGAGACCAACCAGCATGTGGGCAAATTGGTGGTGACCTGGTGATGGACAATCGCAGCAAACTGATGGTGGGCAATTGGAAGATGAATGGCGGTCTGACTGCCAACGCGGCCCTGTTGGCTGAAATTTTGCAAGGTTTGCCAGACGTTGCATGCAGAGCCGCGGTATGCGTGCCTTCGGTGTATTTGCCGCAGGTGGGTGAATTGTTGTCGGGTTCGGCTTTGGCCTGGGGCGCGCAAGATGTCTCCGCCCACGAGTCGGGGGCTTACACCGGTGAGGTTTCGGTCAGCATGCTGCGCGACATGGGTGTGCGCTACTGCATCGTGGGCCATTCTGAGCGCCGTCTTTACCATGCCGAGTCCGACGTCGTGGTGGCCACCAAGGCCCAGCGTGCATTGGCGGCGGGCATCACGCCCATCGTCTGTGTGGGTGAGTCTTTGGCCGAACGCGAGGCCGGGCAAACCGAGGCGGTGGTCAAGCGCCAATTGGCAGCGGTCATCCAGGCCAATGGCCACTGCATCAGCGAGATCGTGCTGGCCTATGAACCGGTCTGGGCCATTGGCACAGGCTTAACGGCCACGCCCGAGCAGGCGCAACTTGTGCATGCGGTGTTGCGCGCCCAGTTGCAAGCGGCCAGCGAACACGCCGAACGTGTACCTTTGTTGTATGGGGGGAGCATGAATGCAGCCAATGCCGCCCAATTGCTGGCCCAGCCCGATGTGGATGGCGGCCTCATTGGTGGCGCATCCCTGAAGGCCGCCGACTTTTTATCGATGCTCAAGACCGCTTCGCGCTGAGTTTTGGGCCAAACCTTGATTGATTTTTGGAGATACAAATGAGCATGGTGTTGACGTTGATTTTGGTGGTGCAGATGCTGTCTGCCCTGACCATGATTGGTTTGATTTTGATTCAGCACGGCAAAGGCGCTGACATGGGCGCGGCCTTTGGCAGTGGGGGGTCGGGCAGCCTTTTTGGGGCCACCGGCGGTGCCAACTTTTTGTCGCGCACCACGGCGGTGTTGGCTGCGGTGTTCTTTGTTTGCACCTTGGCCTTGGCCTATTTCAGCAATGCGCGTCCTGCGGCATCTTCGGGCAGTGTGTTGGAAGGCAGCGCATTGACGGCCCCTGCAGCACCGGTCGTGGACACCAGCACGGCGGCCCAAATCCCGGGCAACGCGCCTGCGGCCAAGACCGACAACAGCGTGCCATCAGCACCCGCCAAGTAAGCTTTCGCTCAACTTGCAGGCCCTCTACAAATTTAGCTTTTTCTCGAAGGAAATCGCAGGTTTTAAGGGTAAACTAGGGGACTGTCCTGAGAGCGAAATGCGCCACTTGGCGTACCTCATGCAATCGGGGTAAATGTATCCAGCCGTCGTGGTGAAATTGGTAGACACGCTATCTTGAGGGGGTAGTGGCGAAAGCTGTGCGAGTTCGAGTCTCGCCGACGGCACCAGA
>CAMCNQ010000146.1 GCA_945875955.1 Limnohabitans sp. Rim8
CAAACACCATGATGACCATGGCCACCAAGCAAGCGACCACCAAAAACTCGAGGAGTTTGAAAAAAGCATGGATGGCGGTTTGCAAAGGACGCTCCTGTCAGGCCTGCTTTTGAGCAGCTCTTTTTGGGGTGGGGGTGGTGGTTTTGCCGGAGACTTTGCTTTTGATGGGCGTGGCCTCACCAAAGACCACCGGCAATTTGCGGCGCGAGGAGACCACCTGCTCAATGTCTTGCCGAGCCCCTTCAATCAGCACCATGACGGCGCGCTCGGCCTTGGCGGGGTTGCCCGCGATCACCGCGTTGAGCACCGCCCGGTGCAAGGGCAACGAGGCTTTGGTGCCGTCTTTGATGCGCGTGGAAATTTCAAAACTGGTGCGCAACAGGGCATTGAGGGCCTTGCTCATTTGAACCAACATGCGGTTGTGCGAGGCCTGCAGCAAGCCCTGGTGAAAGCGCAGGTCATGGGTGACGTAGTCTCCCCCCTCTTCCACCGCCTGCTTCATCCCTGCAAAGGCCGCTTCGATCTGCGCAATGTCCTCGGCCGTGGCCCGCTCTGCGGCCAACCGGACCGCGGCGGGCTCGACCACGCGGCGCAGTTCTTGCAAATCCTTGAGAAACGCCGGGGTCAGACCACATTCGGCCTGCCAGGCCACTACATTCGGGTCAAACCAGTTCCAATGGGCATCGGGCATGACACGGGTGCCCACCTTGGGGCCGGTATACAACAGGCCTTTGGCCACCAAGGATTTGATGGCTTCACGCACCACAGTCCGGCTGACACCCAGTTCCTCGCACAACAGTGGCTCGGGGGGCAAGCTGGCCCCCACTGCGTAGCGGCCAGACAAGATGGCCACGCCCAGCAAGTCGAGTGTGTGTGCGTGAAAGTTTTTGTTCATGGGTGCCAAATGCAAGCTGCTTATCATATGATGATTGGGCCCACAATCAAGATTCTGGTAAACCCTAGGCGCACCCCTCAGAAGCTCTAGGGTTTGCCCGCATGTCTCTGGTTTTACAAACACCACTTATTTTTTTATCATCATACGATAGTATGGACAAATCTGAACACGCACTGCCCACTGGAGCCACGCCATGAGCGAAAAACCCCGCAAAAAACCCCAAGACCTGCGCAGCCAACAATGGTTTGGCCGACAAGACCGCGATGGTTTTGCTTACCGCAGCTGGGTCAAGGGCAAAGGCGTGCCGCACGACCAATTCGATGGCCGCCCGGTGATTGGCATTTGCAACACCTTCAGCGAACTCACGCCCTGCAACTCGCACTTTCGCACCCTGGCCGAACAGGTCAAGATCGGCGTGTACGAGGCCGGTGGCTTTCCGCTGGAGTTTCCCGTGATGTCGCTGGGCGAAACCCTGCTGCGACCCACCGCCATGCTGTACCGCAACCTGGCCAGCATGGACGTTGAGGAATCCATTCGCGGCAACCCGATCGATGGCGTGGTGCTGCTCATGGGCTGCGACAAAACCACGCCCAGCTTACTGATGGGCGCGTCCAGCGCCGGTCTGCCCACCATTGGTGTCTCGGGCGGCCCCATGCTGAACGGCAAATGGCGCGGCCAAGAACTCGGCTCGGGCACCGGCGTGTGGAGCATGAGCGAGCAGGTGCGCGCTGGCACACTCAAGCTGCAAGACTTTTTTGAAGCCGAAAGCTGCATGCACCGCAGCCACGGCCACTGCATGACCATGGGCACGGCCAGCACCATGGCCAGCATGGTCGAGGCCCTGGGCATAGGCCTGCCCGGCAACGCCGCCTACCCGGCGGTGGACGGCAGGCGCAACGTGCTGGCCCGTGAGGCCGGACGCCGAATCGTGGAGATGGTGCACACCGACCAGACCATCAGTGAAGTGCTCACCCGCGAAGCCTTTGAAAACGCCATCCGCACGCTGGCTGCGATTGGTGGTTCAACCAATGCGGTGATCCATTTGATTGCGATTGCGGGCCGTTTGAACCTCAAACTCACCGTGGACGATTTCGAGCGCTTGGGCAGCGAACTGCCTTGCCTGCTGAATTTGCAGCCTTCGGGCGAACACCTGATGGAAGACTTCTGCTACGCCGGTGGCTTGCCGGTGGTGATGAAAGAGATCGAGCACCTGCTGCACAAAGACATCATCACCGTGACGGGCAAAAGCGTGAGCGAGAACATCGCCAGCGCCGTCAACTACGACCCGCGCGTGATCAAAACATTCGCCGCCCCCTTCAAGGAAAAAGCGGGCATTGCCATCTTGCGCGGCAACTTGGCCCCGCGAGGCGCGGTCATCAAGCCCAGCGCGGCCACGCCTGCGCTGATGGTGCACACCGGGCGCGCCGTGGTGTTTGAAGACAGCCACGACTTTCACAAACGCATCGACGACGAGAACCTGGACGTGGATGAAAACTGCATTTTGGTGCTCAAGAACTGCGGCCCCAAGGGCTACCCCGGCATGGCCGAAGTGGGCAACATGCCGCTGCCCCCAAAGGTGCTGCGCAAAGGCATCACCGACATGGTGCGCATTTCTGACGCCCGCATGAGCGGCACTGCGTATGGCACTGTGGTGTTGCACACCACGCCCGAAGCGGCAGCGGGCGGGCCGCTGGCCGTGGTGCAAAACGGCGACATGATCGAGCTCAACGTGCCCGAGCGCAAGCTGCAGCTGCTGATCAGCGATGAAGAACTGTCGCGTCGCTTGGCCCTGTGGGAAAAGCCTGCACCGGCCATGAACTCGGGCTACTGGAAACTCTACATCGACCACGTGCTGCAAGCCGACGAAGGCGCCGACATGGACTTTCTGGTCGGCCAGCGCGGCGCGGCCGTGCCCAAAGACAACCACTGATTCACAAGGACAACCCATGCGCATTTTGATCACCGGCGGTGCCGGATTTTTGGGGGCCCGTTTGGCCCGCGAGATTTTGAAATTGGGCCAACTCGATGGCCAAACCGTCCGCGAGTTGGTGATCGCCGACCTCTTCGCAGCCCCTGCCGATTTGCTGGCCGACCCCCGCGTGACCAGCCATGCTGGCCCCATGCTCTCCCAAGGCGACTTGTTCAAAAGCGGCTTTGACGGCGTGTTCCACTTGGCTTCTGCTGTGTCAGGCGAATGCGAACTTGACTTTGATTTGGGCCTGCGCTCCAACGTGGACAGCTCTCGCCTGCTGCTTGACAGCATCCGGGCATCGGGCAAAGCATCTCGTCTGGTGTTTGCCAGCTCGGTGGCGGTGTTTGGCCCGGACGCGGCCAACCCCATGCCCGCTTTGGTGGCCGACACCACCTTGCCCACCCCGCAAACCTCTTACGGCACGCACAAGCTCATCATCGAGCACATGGTGGCCGACTACACCCGCAAGGGCTTCATCGACGGCCGTGCCGCACGCCTGATGACCGTGGCCGTGCGCCCCGGCAAGCCCAATGGCGCGGCCTCGTCTTTTTTCAGCGGCATCATCCGCGAGCCCTTGGCCGGCACCGACACCACCTGCCCGGTGGACGCCACAGTGACCCACCCTTTGTCGTCCCCTGGCACCACCATCCACGGCCTGATCACGGTGTTCAATGCCAGCCGCGAAGCCATTGGCGGGCGCATGGCCCTGAACCTGCCGGGCCTGAATGTGAGCGTGGGCCAAATGCTGGCCGCCCTGGAGAAAGTCGCTGGCCCCGCCGTGCGTGCGCGTGTGAAGTTCGAGCGCGATGAACGCATTGCCGGCATTGTGGACAACTGGGCCAAAGGCTGCACATTTGAACGCGCCCACGCCTTGGGTCTGCGCGCCGACGACAGCTTCGAAGCCATCATTGAGCAGTACATCGAAGACTGCAAAACCCGGGCGGGCTATCCGGCACAAGCACTGAACGGCTTGAATTGAAGGAACGGTGCGCGCTTGTTGCAGGCGGGCAATGTCCTGCCGCGTTTGGGCCTAAAGGTCATTGGGTCACAGAATAATCGTTGAGCGAAATCTCGATCGATCCCGAAAGGCACTCACCCGGTTGCAAGACCCGGCCACCATGAAGCTTTGAAGCCAGCGCGTCCAAACTCAATGCGCCGATGGCATGTGACACGGGCTCAATGCAAAGCCAAGCTTGCCCAGGCAGTCGGTAAACAACCAGGTGTCGCAACTCGGGACTGGCTGAAAGACAGACGGAGAGTTGATGGCCGGGGAAATCCAAAGTGGCCTGCCCTGACCAGCCCGCGAAGCAGTGATTCAGCGCGACCGACTGGGCCGATCGGGGCACCGAAAAGTCAAAGCTGTCGTGATCCGTGACGTCCACTGAATGGGTTGGGCAACCAAGGCTGTCTTGCAACCAGACCGATTGCACGCCCAAGGTCACAACAGCGTCTGGCGTCAGTGCAAAACGCGGATGAAAGCCCAAACCGGCTGGCATGCTGCTTTGACCTGTATTGCAAACGCTGGCCTCAAAACGCACGCAGCCATCGAACACGCCTATGGTCTGGGTGCACACCATGGGAAATGGCCAATGGGCATTCGCAGCATGGCGATAGGCCAGCGTCACCTGGTTTGACTCTTTTGCCGTAACTTCCCAAGCATTCATCCAGCCAACGCCATGAACAGGAACCGCAACACGCTCACTGTTGGGTGGCAGTTTCAAATCAGTTCCTGCGGCCATGCGCAAGCGACTGTCCATCAGCCGGTTGGAAAACGGCAGCATGGCAAAGCACGCCGATTCAAAGGCCACTTGGCTGTCAGCTGGCAGTTGGCGCAGGACGTCGAGAAAAGGCAAGCCATGCGCGCGGCTGTAGTTCAAATAAGTACAGGCGCCACCCAGCCGCGAGTCAATGCCCATCTCCAAGGACTTGTGGCGTAGCACGATGTCTGCGCCCATGGTTCAAAGCACGGTGCCCGCGCCCACCCGCACATGCTGGCCAAAACGGTTGGCCAACTTCGCTGTGCTGCTCACTGCAAACGGCGCATTCAGGCTCACTTCAATCACCTTGAAAGCTGCGTCGAGCAGCACTGCAGACACGGCCAAAACTTTGTCTGGCATCACGCCACGCAAGACCGCGATGACCGGCTTACCGATCAAGCACTTCAGGGCAGCTTTCAAGGTGATGGCCTCACCAGTCCGGCCGCCACCGCAACAAGCCATTGGCCTCGCGTGGTCGTTCCGTCGAGCGCACGCTTGGCTTCAATGCCCGCAACTTCAAGCGCTGCCTCGTAGCGAACACACAGCCCATCGTCACCAATCAAGGTGACACCGCCGACAGGTTTTCCGTCAAGCGTGGCACCGCTGATTTCAGCCCCGATCAGAATGCCCGAAAGGTAGTCCGGCAACCCAGCCGGAACGATGCGCCCCATCAGGCCGGCTGTGCGGGCTGCAAAAATCGCATGTGACATCTGTGCGTGACCCTTGAGCCCCAGCTGAACGCCTGCAGCAAACGCGTCCCGGTGAAACGTTTTTTGAGCGGCTTCGAAATCCATCAGACGCCCCAAAATGCCATGCTGGGTCAAAAGGCCATACAGCTCCCCGGTCATGAAGGTGCGAAACTGGCTGACCTCGCCGCCGTTGCCAAGCCAGGCCCATTTGCTGTGGGTGCCTGGCAAGACGCAACAACTTTGCGGCGGCAATCCAGCGCCCCAAATCTGGATTTCTTCGCCTCGCATCACATCAAATTCACCTGCGGCGTCAACGCATTTCAAGCCAGCGACGATGTGCAGTTGAGGTGCAGGTTTGCCCGTGTCCGTTGTTTCAATCGTCACGCTGGTGAGCCCCGCTGCGGCCTGGACAATGGTGGCCGGGCAATCAAGATACGGCGCTTCTTTCCAGCCTTGGCGGCTGCCTATCATGCCGCTGGCCATCAGCGGGCAGTCGAACTGCGTGATCCAGTCGCCGCACAGTGCCAGCAAGGCCGCGCTGAACTGGCCATTTTTAACGGCCATGACACCACCCGGTGCGCTTCGGTGGTCGATGGCATGGCCTGAGCCATCCAACAGGCTCGCGCGCAAATTGGAAGTACCCCAGTCAAGGGCAAGCAGATAAGGTGTTGTCAAAGCAATAACTCCTGGTGCCAGGGGATTGAAAAACTCAAGTGCAAGTGCGCGAAAATTTCAGTCGGGCGTGATGCGCAGCTCGCGCACCATTTTCGAATAGCGCACTTCTTCGCGCTGCATCAAATCGCCCAACTGCTCAGGCGTGGAAGCCACCACTTCAGCACCCAGTGCGCCCAGACGCTCCTTGACGTCGGCGCTGTTCAAAATCGCCACGGTTTCCTGATGCAGCCGGTCAATGACAGGCTTGTGGGTACCCGCGGGTGCCAGCAAGGCTCCCCACGACGTGGCGCCAAACCCGGCGACACCGCCCTCCATCACGGTGGGAACGTCGGGCAGGAGCACCGAGCGCGTGGGGCCTGCTACGGCCAGCAATTTAAGTCGCCCACTCTTGACGTGGGGTGCCACTGAAGCGAGCGCATCGAACATGAGCTGCGTGCGCCCGGCCAGCAGGTCGGTGTGCGCGGCTGTGCTGCCCTTGTAAGGCACATGAAGCAGGTCAATGCCTGCGCCTTGCTTGAGCATCTCGGCAAAAAACTGGGGATTGCTGCCACTGCCGGACGATGCGTAACTCAGGCTGCCAGGTTTGGCCTTGGCCAGCGCGATGAACTCGGCCACAGAGTTGACAGGCAGTGTGGCCGGAACCACCATGACCAGTTGCACATTGGCGGTCTGGGAGATGGGTGTGAAGCTCTTGATGGGGTCGTACGTCAGGGCAGGAAACAGTGCCTTGTTGACCACGTGGGAACTGGCGACAAACACGAGTGTGTAACCGTCCGGTGCCGCCTTTGCCACGGCGTCGGTGCCAATCGTGCCGCTCGCACCCGCACGGTTTTCAACCGTGACACTCTGCCCGAACTTGACCGACATGCGCTCAGCCAAAAGCCGCGCCGTGATGTCAGACGCACCGCCCACGGTATAGGGCACGATGATTTTGATGGGCTTCACGGGCCAGCTTTGGGCATGCAGGTTCGTCGCAGCAAGCGACAAAAGCGATACAACGCCAAGAGCGAGTTTTTGAATCCATTTTTTCGTCATGTATTTCTCCATTTTTAATAAGCCGGTTTGGTTGAAAACCATCCGGGTCGTGCAGCATCCAAATACGCGCCCACAATGCGATCAGCCCGGTAATGCTCGATGCGCGTGAAGTCGGGTTCGACCCCAAGACCGGGCCCCTCAGGGACGGTGAACGAACCATTTTGCAAAACAGGTGCCGCCGTCACGACATCATCCGACAGGTAAGCACGCTCGGAGTCGATGGAGATCGACATGTTGGGAATGCTCGCCGCCAAATGGATGTAGGCTGCCTGAGAAAAACCAAGCTCCCCACCGCTGTGCAAGCTCACAGGGATGCCCACCGATTCGGCGATGGCAGCCGCCTTGATGGTTTGCCACAGGCCACCGATCTCATGCGGGTCCAGCAGGATCACATCTGCTGCACCGCTGCGCACAATGTTTCCAACATCCGCCAGTGTGTAAGCCGATTCGTCCAGTGCAACAGGCACAGGCTGCATGCGGCGTAAATCGGCATGCCCTTGAAGA
>CAMCNQ010000147.1 GCA_945875955.1 Limnohabitans sp. Rim8
CGAGTACTACGGCGTGGACCACGTGATGTATGGCAGCGATTACCCTTGCTGGAGCCCCGCTGCCGCCTTGCGAGGATTGCAGGGCGCAGGCCTCGACGACGCGCAGTGCGAGCGGGTGCTCAACACCAATGCACGGCGCATATTGGGATTGAAAATGCCCCATGAAGCCGCTGTCGCTGTTTGAGCGGCCAAGCCCCTTTGGGTGAACTTGGAAAAAGGGCAGCCCTCTGGGACTGCCCTTTTTTCAGTTTTAAATACCTGCCCTTTTGAGGATTTGGGCTTGCAAAGGAAAGTCGGCTTTCATGTGCGCGGCCAGTTGTTCGGGCGTGCTGGGATTCAACTCCACACCTTGCGTGAGGAACTTCTCTTGCAAAGCCGTGTTTTTCAACTGGGCAACGACTTCGCGGTTGATGCGCTCTATCAGGGGTTTGGGCACGCCAGCAGGCGCAAACAAGGCGAACCATGACACGACTTCAAAGTTGGGCACCCCCGATTCATGCAGGGTCGGCAACTGCGGCATGGCCTGTGTGCGCTTGAGTCCACCGGAAGCCAACACCCGCAAACGGCCTTGTTTGAGTTGCGTGAAGGTGTTGCCACCATTGAAAAAGATGTCCACTTGGCCAGACACCAAGGCATTGGTTGCTTCTGGTCCCCCTTTGTAGGGCACATGCAGCATGTCAAGGCCAGCGATGGATTTGAACAACTCCCCGCCCACGTGCGAGGTGGTTCCATTGCCAATGGAGGCAAAAGTCAATTTGCCTGGTTGGGCTTTGGCCAAACTGATCAATTCGGCGATGTTTTTAACCGGCAGGTCGTTGCGCACGTACAGGTACATGGGAACGGTAAACAGCATGGTGATGGGGTCAAAGTCCTTCACCGGGTCGAAAGGCAACTTTTTATTGGCCAGGGCATTGAGCACAAAACCAGACTGGGTGCCCATGGTCAAGGTGTAGCCATCATTGGGTGAACGGGCGGCCAACTCTGCACCAATTTGCTGACTGGCTCCAGGCTTGTTGTCCACCACAAAAGGCTGGCCCAATTTCTCACTCACCTGCCCCAAAACCGGACGCATGACCAAATCACCAATGCTGCCTGCGGTGTAAGGAATGATCACTTTCACCGGCCGTTGGGGCCAGCTGTCGGCCTTTTCATCCGCAGCCAGAGCGCCCATGGGCAAGCCCAGTGCGCAACTGGCGCCACCGATCAACAAACTGCGACGCCGAATGGACGACAGGGATACAGACATACAGGCTTCTCCATTAATTGAATGACCTTCTTATTTGAATCTCTGGGAATGGGACATGCAAGTCCTGAACAAGCTATTGGTAAATAGCATTTTGGCTATGACCACGTTCACACCCCATCAACCGTTTGCTGACCGCCACCCAGACGGCCGCGTTCTCTGATGGCACCATCACCTGCGATGACCACTGCACCGGGCTGGCTGCTGACCTGTCTGAGGGCCCGCGTTCGCCTCAGCTGATCAGCATCCAACCGCCTAAAATGGCAACCTGGCCTGAACCCCATGATGGAGTTTGGCCCCTAGCAATTTCCACCATGCCAGCAGCCACGCAAACCAGCGCCCCCACACACACTGCCCCCACCATGGGGCTGCTTGACTTTGCCAATCGCCAATGGCGGGTGCGCAGGCCCAAACCTTTTGTGTTGGTGATCGAAGGACCCGTGGACCAGGAGGGCAAGGAGGCCAAGGAGGGCCAGGAGGGCCAGGAGGGTGCCGTGCCCAGCGACTACCTGCATGAACAATTGCTCTTGCCCGAATGGCGCGAGGCCTTTTACCAACTGGTTGACAACACTGGCCTGGTGGTGTGCCTGAATCTGCACACAGAACACCCCAGCTACCGCGATGTGCGCGGGCGCTCCAGCAAGGGGCGGCTGAGCCAGGGCGAGTATTACCACCATGACGGTTGCACGGGTCCGGTCAAGCCGCGCTTTGTTGAAATCCGCTGCCCCATACAGCCGCAAACCCGTGGCGTGGCCACCGCAGTGGCACCGCACCGCGATGTGGTGAAAGCCATGGTGCAGATGCTGCCTGCCAAATTGGCCGCTGGTTCAGCGCTGGCCGGGCAAGCCATGGACACATCCACCATCACCCAAATGGACGGTGCAGCGCTTGACCACCTGCAAGGCCTGATCACCCGCACCGTGCGCAAAAAACTCGATGCCGAAGGCGCGCGCGCCTATTTCCGCCAAGTGGATGCGGCGGCCAATGCCTACTTTGAGCCCTGGGCCTTGGGTGAAAGCCGCTTCATTGCCAACGCCACCAGCGCCATGAGCATGCAACACCGCCGCGCCTACCAGAGCCTGCACGCGGGCGGTGTGGCCAATGGCCATTTGGTCAAACGCTGGCCCCATGAAGAGCTGCCGCTGCCAGGCCAAGTGCTTGACCCTGCCCTGATTGCAGCGCTGTGCATTGAAGAAGGCGATGAGGGCCATGAAGGTGAACCGGCTGAGGGGTGTTACCTCGGGCTGCATTGAACTTTTGAGTCGTCGTTGACACTGGCGCATTCACAGCATGGCATTTGCAAAGGGTGTCTTGCCAGTTGCGCCATCAGAGCCTGCTTGATCGTCTGTTTCAGCGCCTGCGTCTGCGTCTGATTCCGGGTCTTTTTCAGCGCCTTTTTCAGTACCTTCTTCTGCGCTTGGCAGATGCGCGGACCGTGCCTCCCAATGGGTATGATGCACAAGGAGCGTCTTGGCGCTTTTATTCAATTTATTACAGGAGACAGATATGCAACATTCTGAATACCCATTTCAACGCCGAAACCTCTTGCAATGGGCCGCGGGCGCAAGCCTTGCCGCCGCACTGCCCGCTTGGGCGCAGTCCACTTGGCCCACCAAACCGGTCAATCTGATTGTTCCCTTTCCAGCAGGTGGTGGCACAGACGCCTTTGCCAGACCCATGTCTGCGGTGTTTTCCAAACTCACCGGCAAGCAACTTGTCATTGACAACAAGGGCGGTGCTGGCGGGACGGTAGGCGCTGGTGTGGCCGCCAAATCAGCACCCGACGGCTACAACTATTTCATGGGCGCTGTGCACCACACCATTGCACCCAGCATGTATGCCAAGTTGGACTACGATTTGGAGCGCGATTTGGTGCCGCTCATTTTGGTGGCGGCTGTGCCACAGGTGCTGGTGGTCAACCCCAAGAAAGTTCCTGCCAACAACTTGAAAGAGTTTTTGGATTACGTGAAAAAGAATCCGGGCAGATTGAACTACGGCTCGGCCGGCGGCGGCACCTCACACCATTTGGCCGGCGAGTTGTTCAAACTCCAGACACAAACCTTCATCACCCACATCCCCTACCGCGGCGCAGGCCCGGCCTTGCAAGACTTGATTGCGGGCAACGTGGACATGATGTTTGACGGCCTGGGGTCTTCTGCGGCGCACATCAAAGGCGGCAGAATCAAGGCCCTGATGGTGTCTGGGGCCAAACGCAACCCCGCTTTCCCCGATGTGCCTTGCTCCATGGAACTGGGCCTGCCGGATTACACCGTGAGCACTTGGTACGGCATTTGGGCTCCCAAAAACACACCAGCAGAATCTCAGGGTCGAATGGTGGAGGAAGTCCGCAAAGCCTGCCAAACCGATGACGCCAAGGCCGTGTGGGCATCACAAGGCGCAGAGTTTCCCAACTTGACAGGCGCTCAATTTGACGCCTTCATCAAAACCGAATTGCGCAAATGGAGCCAGGTGGTGAAAGCCTCTGGCGCGAAGTTGGATTGAACACAGGCAAATGGCCATGGTGAAAGGCCTTGAGGGGCCTGGCTGCCAAATTTGGCTTTATCCCAAAAAAGGGGCCGCAAGCAGCGGCCCCTTTTTCAATGCATTTAGACAGCAACAGGCGGTTCGCCGAAATAATCAATCGTTTCTGCCGCCACCGTTGCTTGCACCGAGTAAGTGCTGTTGACCACCGAGTCAACGAAAATAAACTGGCCACGCGCTTTCTCTGGCGTGAAGGTCATCTTCAAGTAGCCACGGCGCGAGGCGTCCATCCAGTTCACATTGCTGTTGACCGTGGTGTCTTGAAACAGGCTTTTGATGGTGGGAATCAGCGTCGGGAAATAACTCTCCCAACCCGGCGAGCTGACCGATGCAGTGGCGAATTCTTCGCCCACCTTGGTGCCATCACGCAGCTTCAAATTGGTGTGCCAGGCGTTGTGTGAATCGCCGGACAAGACCACCAGTTTTTTCACGCCGCCCGAAGCAAGCTTCGCCGCCTGAAAATTCTGCAACACCTTCTCGCGTGCCCCAGGATAGCCATCCCAAGCGTCAAAGCTGTAGGCAACAGGAGGATTGGCTAGGCTGAGGTAGTTGTTGGAATTGTTGAGGCGCAATGCTTCTTTGTAGGCATTGACTTCTGCGACGATGCCGCCCACCGTGGAGGCATCGGGTTGGATAAAGTAGGCTTGAAATTTCTTGTGTACCTCAAGTGGCAGGGAGGTGGCCGCCATGATGACTTGCTGACCCAGCACTTGCCACTTGCCCGAGGAGTTGGCCATGGCGTTTTTCAGCCAAGTGTCCTGAGTGGCGCCCAACAGTTGTCGATCGTTGCTTTGCCATTCACCGTATTGGGTGGTCAAGGCTGCGGTTTGATCCAGCTGCTTTTCACGACCAATCAAACGCGTGTCCAGCATGTGCAGTGACACCAAGTTGCCAAACTCAAAACTGCGGTAGATGAGGTCTTTGTTCGCGACCGTGCGAATGGGCATCCACTCATGGTAGGCCTGCAAGGCAGCGGCTTTGCGGGCAGCAAAAGTGCCCTCAGCGCCTTCGGTGTGGTTTTCCGCGCCTGTCATGTAGGTGTCGTTGGTGAATTCATGGTCGTCCCACACGGCAATCATGGGCATGCTGGCGTGCAAGCGCTTGAGGTTGACGTCTGACTTGTAAAGGGCATGGCGCATCCGGTAGTCGGCCAGCGACACAATTTCATGGGCGGGCACGACCTTGCGCCCAGCCACGGGGGTCGTGGGGTACTCGCCGTCTTTGTATTCGTAAATGTAGTCACCCAAGTGAATCGCGAATTGGGCATCGCTTCTGCTGGCTTCACCATAGACGTGAAATTGGCCGTGGGCGTAACTGGAACAAGAAAACACCGCCATTTTGACTTCGGACACCAAGCCAACCGGCAGTGTTCGCGTGCGGCCAATCGGCGAAATCCAAATGCCCGACTTGAATCTGTAGTAGTACTCGGTGGCAGGTGACAAATCTTTGGCATCGACTTTGGCCGTGAATGAAGTGGCTTCAGTCGCCACCACCTTGCCTTGAGTCACCACAGAGGTGAAGTTCAGATCGGTGGCGACTTCATAAGTCAGCTCAACCGGCTCACTGCCATTTTGGAATTGGGCATGGGTCCAGAGAATCACTGCGCTTGACAGCGGATCGCCACTGGCCACCCCGTAGTTGAATTGAACCATGTTCAATGTGGCGTCGCCACCGCAAGCCGACAGCAAAGGCACAGTGGCCAAAGTGCCAGTCATGGAAGCGAGGTAAATCACGAAATTGCGGCGGCTTCTGGGTTCGGTCATGGGTGCTCCAAATAAAAATTAAATTTAATGGTGTGCCATGACAGGCTCATGAATCCTCGAAATTTTTTGGATTTTCTTTTGGCATTCAAGTTCATGAATCACTGACAGGCCCCCTGTAGGAGCTTGCCTGCAAGCGATGTGCGCGCATCAAAAGGCATCGCCTCCCGCAAGCATTCGCCTCACGCGAACATTCGCCTCTGTCAACCATTCGCCGGCAGGCCGGCTCCTACGAATACCCGGAGCACGCCCCCTGTAGGAGCTTGCCTGCAAGCGATGTGCGCGTATCAAAAGGCATCGCCTCCCGCAAACATTCGCATCAAGCAACCATTCGCCGGCAGGCCGGCTCCTACGAACACCCGGAGCACTTCCCCTGTAGGAGCTTGCCTGCAAGCGATGTGTTCATCAGAAAAGCATGGCCTTAGATAAACATTAGGCTCACGCAAACATTCGCTGGCGTCCAACCCAACAAGCCCTGCCCGCTTGGCTGCGGTCAAACGCAATCAAGCGGGCGTGGCAGTCCTCTCAGACCACGAACAGGCTGTTGTTGACCAGGGTAAATGCCAGCGTATCGTGGGTCTGCCAGTTCACTGGGTTGTCGACGGCAAGCCGGAAAGCTGGCAGGTCGTTGAAGTCAAAACCACCCGAATAGCGCGCGTTGTCCAAGCCCAGACTCACCGAGGTGGCGCTGATCGAGGCCGGTACGTCACCTGCAGGGTCGCCCAATAAGTTGATGGACGCGAGCAACTGGGTCACAGTTACTGCGCCTGCCGAACCATCTGGCAACGAGGCGATCTCACCGAGGAAGGCGTAAACCGTCTCGCCTGAACCGCTCAAGCCGCCCTTAGTTCCGAGTGCCGTGCCTTTGTCCGCCAGCGGGCCGTTGGCCGCGTCGGGCTGAATCGTCACGATGGTGCCAGCCGCATAGTTTTTGTCGGCGGTCCAGATAAAGGCCGACTCTCCGGTGGCCGGCATTCCGTTCGCTTCGCTGTAGTTCCGGTCGGTAAAACCAATCTTGGTGCCGGCAGCAACATCTTTGAGTATTGCAAAAGCAAAAGCATCGGTCGCATCGGCATTGGCACCCAGGAAAACCAGGTCGCCCACACTCAGGGCAGCAGGTGCAACACCTTGGGCGGAAATCGCCAGGTCGTCGATGGCCAAGCCATGGTCATTGCCTGAATCATTGTTCTCAATCCAGCGCAGCCACAGCGTGCCGTTTTTCGCCCATGGGGCGGCTGCGAGATCCAGGTTGCCACCCAGCGCAGAAAGCTTGCCGGCAACATTGCCGTCCACAGCAGCGGCAGTCGCGGTGGCCACTGGCGATGTCAAGTTGAAGCTGCTGCCTGCATTGACCCAGGTCGTCACACCGGCAAAGGATGACCCGTAGCCGTACTCCAGCACCATCGATTGCGCGGTGGTGTTGCCGCCATTGCGCCACTGTTCGCCGTTGAATGAGACATTCAAGGCGGTGATCGCAGCGGCTGTGTCATTGGTCATCGCCAAAGCGAGCCAGCCAGCTACCGTGCCACTGGTTGGGGAGCCGAAATAGGCGCCGCCAGAGGCAAGACCACCGAAGGCACGGTCACTGCTGCCGCTGGTGCCGTAGCTCACAAAGGCACCGCTGTTGCTGGCACCGGTGTCTGCGCCGTAAGTGGTGACGGCCACTGGCGTCGCCGCAGGCTGGCGGTACAGCGACCAGCCCGGCAAGGTCGATCCATTGGCCCAAGTATTGGCAGTTCCGGAGCTTGCCAAGGTGTCAAAGTTTTGGCTGTAGCTACCGGAGAATTGCACAGCCTCTTGCAGCACTGTGAATTTCAGCGCACCCGCGCCCGCCATGCCCGCATGGTCATTGCCCTTGGCGTCTTTCAAGGCACCGGCTGACACCTCCACCGCGTAGCCTTTGCCCAGCGCCAGGGTTTTGACGGGGTCTATGGTGAC
>CAMCNQ010000148.1 GCA_945875955.1 Limnohabitans sp. Rim8
CACGCCCGCGCCGTGATCCTGCTGGGCGACTTGGAGCCAGCACGGCCGCTGCACACCGAGCTGGAAGCCATTTGGGAGCGCGTCTGGTTCATCCACGGCAACCATGACACCGACCATGCGAACAACTTTGCCAACGTCTGGCACGACGAGGTGAGCGAGCGCAGCCTGCATGGCCGCGTTGTCACGCTGCCCTGCGGCACGCGCATTGGCGGGCTGGGCGGCATTTTTCGCGGCGCGGTGTGGTACCCCAAAGACGCACAAGCGCCCAAGTTTCGCAACCACGAAGCACACGCCCACGTCACCCCGCAGCAGGACCGCTGGCAAGGCGGCGCACCCCTGAAACACTGGTCCAGCATTTACCCTGACGAAGTCGAACAACTGGCCCAGTTACAAGCCGACATCCTCATCACCCACGAAGCGCCCGGCTACCACGAGCACGGATTCAAAGCGCTGGACACTCTGGCCCGCCGCATGGGCGTGCGCATGACGGTGCACGGCCACCAGCACGACTGCATTGACAGCAGCGCGCACTGGGACGCCCAAGGCTTTCAGAGTTTTGGTGTGGGGCTGCGGGGGGTGATGGTGGTAGATGGGCTGGATGATGTTTTGGGCAGCGTCAAACGCAGCCCCCATAGCCATACGCCAATGCCCGAGCGAGACCCTTTCGAAGGCACGCCCGTTTAAATTGCGCTTTTTGTCCTCAAATCAGACCATTGATATCAAAACCAAAATTTTGATATCATTTGCGCCTTGCTTCAGGAGACTCTGCCATGTCATCCATCACCATCCGCAACTTGCCAGAAGAAACCCACAGAGCTCTGCGACAGCGCGCCGCATTGGCGGGCCGCAGCACAGAAGCCGAAGTGCGCGCCATTCTGGAGCAAGCCGCACGCCCAGCGGGGCGCACCAAACTAGGATCACTGCTGGCCGAAATTGGCCAAGAAGCTAGCGGCTTTGAATTGAATCTTGAGCGCGATAAAACACCCGCAGAACCCATGGTTTTTGAATGATTCTGCTCGACACCAACGTCATCTCTGAGCCACTGAAGTTGTCAGCGGACGCGGGCGTTTTGGCGTGGATCGATGCGCAATCCATAGCCACCCTTTACCTGTCCGCCATCAGCCTGGCCGAATTGCGCTTTGGCATCGCGGCCCTGCCTTCGGGCAAACGCAAAGAAACCCTGCACCACGGTTTGGAACAACGCATCCTGCCCCTGTTCGCAGACCGCGTCCTGCCTTTTGACGCCGCCGCATCGCAGGCCTATGCAGACATCCTTTCGACAGCCCGCGCACAAGGCAAAGCCATCTCGAATGCTGACGGTTACATCGCTGCCACAGCCAAGCGCCATGGCTTCATTGTGGCCACGCGCGACGCCAGCCCATTTGAAGCGGCGGGTGTCACCGTGATCAACCCTTGGACAGTTCAACACTGACCGGCCCCAAGCTGCGCACACATGACCGGCCCCATCCTTTTATGCGGCGACCCGCACGGCCAGTGGCAGCACATCATTGATGCAGCCTTGCAGTAATCCTGCTCGGCGATCTGGAGCCAGCACGCCCTCGTCACCACTCACCAAGACCGCTGGCAAGGCAGCGTGCACCTCAAGCACGGCCACGGCTTCAAAGCGCTGGACACACTGGCCCGCCGCATGGGCTTTCGCATGACGGTGCACGGCCATCAACACGACTGCATCGACAGCAGCGCGCGCTGGGCTGAGCAGGGGTTTGCAAGTTATGGCGTGGGGCTGAGGTGGGTGATGGTCTTGGATGGGCTGGATTGATCGTCACCTGCGATCAACAGCCACGAAATCAATCCGGCAAATGCTTGGCCAAATCCATGCTGTCATGAAGCAAGCGGATGACATCGATGGCTTGACCGTCCGTGATTCTGAAAACCACCAAATGGTGGACTTTTCTGCCAACCCGACGCCCACACTGGGTTCATTCGACAGTGCGCGCTTTTGCAGCAATGGCCTGCAAGTGCTCGCGCAGGCCCTGCTTGGTCTCAAAAGTTTTGAAGCGCCCTGCATCGATATCGGCCATGCCCTCTTGGGCCGCTTGTCGCAGAGCCTCAAGCCGATAAATGTCTTCGGCATCTCGTTGCGCCACCATACGCAGCCCCTCGCGCAGAACCTCACTGGCATTTGGGTCACGGCCACTTTGAACCAGCTGCTCGACCAACGCAGCTTGGTGATCAGTCAGCACGACATTTCGGGTGGGCATGGGAGGGCTCCTTCTTGAAACAGGAATGGCATATTCTGCCAATGAGATCACATGGGTTGTGGGTGTCGCCGTCAATCACCTAACCCTAAACAACCCGCCGTCACCCAGGCAAAGCCCTGGTTCACAAAGCCCAGCCCCATTCGTAAGCTGAGCGCCTTTGCAACAAGGAGGCGATATGCCCAACAGCAAGCAACCCGGCGATGCTCTCGTTTACGGCATTCGGCCCCAAAAACCCGGCATGTATTTGGGCTTGTTCCATGGCCGCAAAAAGCCTGATCAAGCGATGAGCGGCTGGGGTTTTGATGGCCCCGCACTGGGTCCCCTCATCTACTTTCACACCACCTACGCTTGCAGCGTGAATCTCCAGTTCACCAGCCTGAGCGATGCCCATTTGCTCACCGGCAACAACGACACGTTTTTGGAGCTGCAAATCGACGGCGACCTCTTGTGCTTTGACGGCAAGCTGTACGGCGATTGGACGGTTTACATGGTGACGCCCGAAGAATGCTTCAGGCCGCCCGACACCTTCCGGCAAAACACCCGCCCCAACGATTTGCGCAGGCAAGCCAAACCGATCCCGTGGGACGAGGACAGCTAACATCTGCCATCAGGGAGAACAACACATGCCACGATCCACCAACTGGACGCGCAACGAAACATTGGCCGCGTTTCACATTTACCTGCAACTGCCGTTTGGGCAGCTGCACCGAAACCAACCGCGCATCGTGCAGCTGTCGCAGTGGATTGGGCGCACCGCCAGCGCTGTGGCCATGAAGCTGGTCAACTTGGCCAGCCTCGACCTGCGTGGGATTTCCTGATCGGCGTGCAGGACATCACCCGGCAGGGGGCGTTGCGGTTTCGCCCATCCGGCACACAAGCGTTTTTGGGCAACGATGCTTTTGCAGCGCCACCCGTGACCACGCTGCGCGAACTGGAGCAGGTGGCTTGGCAACTCACTCACAAGCGCATTGACGATCTCGATGCTTTGCGCAAATGGTTAACCGTTCTGGTGGCACCGGGTGCTTCGTTGGGGGGTGCCCGTCCCAAGGCCAACTTCACAGAGCTGGACGGCTCTCTTTGGATTGGCAAATTTTCGGCGCGTGACGATGACCGTGATGTCGGGGCTTGGGAGTTCGCCACACATCAAATGGCCCAACGTGCAGGCATCGATGTCCCTGCTGCAAAGCTGTTGCGCCTGGGTGGTGAGTTTCATACTTTTTGTGTGCAGCGCTTCGACCGTGTCGGTGGCCAGCGGCGGTTTTATGCATCGGCCATGACGCTGCTGCGAAAAGACCAAAGCGAGGGCTGCAGTTATCTGGAATTGGCGCAGTTTCTGCGGGCCAGTGGCGATGCAGAGACGGTTCAATCAGATCTGGCTCAGCTGTTCAGGCGCGTGGTTTTTAATGTGGCGGTGGGCAATCGGGACGACCATTTGCGCAATCACGGCTTTGTGCTGAGCTCAACGGGCTGGCGTTTGGCACCCGCGTTTGATGTGAACCCCAACATCGACAAAGCCGAGCATGTGCTGAACATTGACGATATGGACAACCGTCCTGACTTGCAAACCGCGTTGGATACGGCTGCGTTTTATGGGTTGTCGACAACACAAGCGCGACACATTCTGGATGAAGTGCTGTCCGTTGTAGACACTTGGCGAGATACAGCCGCACAAGCCCGCATTTCTCGGGCAGATATCGAACTCACGGCCTCTGCGTTCAGTGCACATGCGGCCTGGTCAAAAGGCTGAGGCCCGCCCGCAACGCCTTGCTCTCCATGAAGGCTGGTGGTGCGCTTTGATTTCTAGGGCGTAGTTTCTGTTGATTCAGTCCAAGCGGTATTGCGCCGCCAACTTCACAAAGCCCTGCACATCGGGGTCGAGTCCGGTTTCGGACTGCAAGATATCGCCCACGGCAGGCGCTGTTTGCGCGGCCAGTCGGGCATCCAAAAAAAGCAATCGGGATCGGCGGGCCAACACGTCTTCCACGCTCAGTGCGTATTCGTATCGAGCCGCAAAGCGCACCATGGCTTCGCTCAGACTCGGGGTCAGCCAGTGCTTGGCGCCGGGCAGTTGGGCCAGCCAGGTTTGTTCGTTGCCATAGCTGTGCGCACCTTCGGGCTCAACCAAGGACACCGCGGGGCCAGCCTCCGCCCCCATTGCACCCACCAACGGCAGGTGCGCGGTTTGCGCCGGTCCGCGTGGCAGCAGGCGTGCATGGTCCACACACTTTTGCAGCACGTCTTCGGCCATGGCACGGTAGGTGGTCCATTTGCCGCCGGTCACCGTGACCAGGCCTGAGTGGCTGACAACCACGGTGTGTTCGCGGCTCAGGGCTTTGGTGTTGTCGCCGCCTCCTTGCGGCGGCTTGACCAAGGGGCGCAAACCGACCCAAATGCTTTTGACATCTGAGCGCTCCGGTGCGCGCTGCAAATAGCGTGCAGACTCTTGCAAGATGAAGTCGATTTCGGCTTCAAAAGCCAACGGCTCGCGCGCCAAATCGTCACGCGGTGTGTCGGTGGTGCCCAAGATCACCTGGCCCAACCAGGGCACGGCAAACAGCACGCGGCCATCGGCGGTTTTGGGCACCATCAGGGCCTCCGGGTTGGGCCAAAAGCTTTTGTCCACCACCAGGTGCACGCCCTGACTGGGGGCCACCATGGCTTGTGTGCTGCCGTCTTGCTCGCACAGCGCGTCCACCCACACCCCCGTGGCATTGACCACGCAACGCGCCTGAATTTCGTGTGTTTGGCTGCTGAGGGTGTCGGTGCATTGCAAGCCAGACACCTGGCCTTCGGTGTAGCGCAGGCGTTCGGCCCGCATGCGGTTGAGCAGCAAGGCCCCTTGGATCGCTGCGCTGCGCGCCAGGACCAACGCCAGCTTGGCATCGTTGAACTGACCGTCCCAATACTTCACGCCGCCGCGCAGTCCCGCAGCTTGCACCATTGGCAAGCAGGCCAGCGTTTCTTGGCGAGACAAAAACTCGGTATGCCCCAAGCCGGATGAGCCTGCCAAGGCGTCGTACACCTTCAGGCCGATGCCGTAAAACGGCTTTTCCCACCACGCGTAAGTGGGCATGACAAAGGACAGCGCTTGGGCCAGGTGCGGGGCGTTGCGCAGCAAGGTGCTGCGCTCGTGCAGGGCTTCGCGCACCAGGTCGAGCTTGCCTTGGGCCAAATACCGCACGCCACCGTGCAACAACTTGGTCGAACGCGAAGAGGTGCCTTTGGAAAAGTCGTCTGATTCCACCAAGACCACGCGGTAACCGCGCGAGGCGGCGTCCAAGGCCAAACCCAAGCCCGTGGCGCCACCACCCACAATGGCCAAGTCATAGACGGTGTCGGCCTGCAACTGCGCCACAAGGTCAGCACGGCGGGTGGGCAAGGGTGGGGCTGGGGTCTGCATGGATTAAAGTGGCTGGGTCCCACGGATTATGGTTCGATACGCACATGACTTACCTCCTCGCCCTCGACCAAGGCACCTCCTCCTCGCGCAGCATTGTGTTCAACCCGCAAGGCCAAATCATGGCCATGGCGCAGCAAGAGATCACGCAAATCTACCCCCAGCCAGGCTGGGTTGAACACGATCCTCTGCAAATTTGGCAAACCCAACTTGCCACCACGCTCGAGGCGCTGGCCAAAGCCGGCATAAGCGCACGCGAGTTGTCAGGCATGGGCATCACCAACCAACGCGAAACCACCGTGGTGTGGCACAACACCACTGGCCAGCCGATTTACAACGCCATTGTTTGGCAAGACCGCCGGGCCGAACCCGCCTGTGTGGCCTTGCGCGAACAAGGCCTGAGCGAGACCATCCAGGCCAAAACCGGCTTGCTGGTGGACGCGTATTTTTCGGCCACCAAACTGCAATGGATTTTGGACAACGTGCCCAACGCCCGCGCCCAAGCCGAACGCGGTGAATTGCGCTTTGGCACCGTGGACAGCTGGCTCATGTGGCAGCTCAGTGGCGGGGCCGTGCACGCCACCGACGTGAGCAACGCCTCGCGCACCATGCTCTTTAACATCCACACAAACCAATGGGACGCAGACTTGCTGGCGGCACTGAACATCCCCGAAAGCATGATGCCCGCCGTCAAAGCCTCCAGTGCCATCTATGGCCAAGTTCGCCCCGAGCTGCTGGGCCACAGCGTGACCATGGGCGGGGTGGCGGGCGACCAGCAAAGCGCGCTGTTTGGGCAAGCCTGCTTTCAGGCGGGCATGGTCAAAAACACCTATGGCACGGGCTGCTTCATGCTCATGCACACAGGCGGCTCGGCCATGCGATCGCGCAACGGCTTGATCACCACCAGCGCGGCCCAAGTTCATGCGCCAGCCCAATATGCGCTGGAAGGCAGCGTGTTTGTGGGCGGCGCCGTGGTGCAGTGGTTGCGAGACGGCTTGGGCGTCATTCGCCACAGTCATGAAGTGCAAGCCTTGGCCGAAAGCGTGCCCGACACCGGCGGCGTCATGGTCGTGCCCGCCTTCACGGGACTGGGCGCGCCCTACTGGAAACCCGACGCACGCGGCTCCATCACGGGCCTCACACGCGGCAGCACCGCGGCGCACATTGCCCGTGCCGCTTTGGAAAGCATCGCCTTCCAAAGCGCCGCCTTGCTACAAGCCATGGGCCGCGACTTGTTGCAAGCGGGCGTGGCCCGCGTGCAAGAACTGCGCGTCGACGGTGGCGCGTGCGTGAACGACTTGCTGATGCAAATCCAAGCCGACTTGCTGGGGCTCGATGTGGTTCGCCCCGAAGTGGTGGAAACCACCGCGCTCGGGGCCGCCTATTTGGCAGGCCTGTCGAGCGGCGTCTACGCCAACACCGACGAACTGAGCACCCTGTGGCGCGCAGAACGCCGCTTCACCCCCCAGCGCCCGCCCGGCTACGCCGCCGAACAAATGGCGATGTGGGAAAACGCCGTGCGCAAAACGGTGCTTTGAAGGGCCAGGCCATACCGCAACAGCACGGGTCCAAAATCTCGATGCTGTTATTCACTTGGTTGAACCTAAACCCGGCAGTTGGGCGCGGCCGAGGGGCTGACGAAGCAGGTCTCTGGCCAGGCGCGAGTGCCCCCCGGACTGCCCGTCCGGGGGGTGGGAGCAACAACGCCACAGGCCTGAAGCGGCAGACCTGCGGCCGTGCAGCGCTTCACCCATGAGGTGAAGACCGTCGTGGGCGCAAGTGTTTGATTCATCAAGTGTTGAAAGCGCAAG
>CAMCNQ010000149.1 GCA_945875955.1 Limnohabitans sp. Rim8
ATCAGGACCAGGTCAAACTCCGCTTGGACCACCGCCTCCAAAGCCTTTTGGCCGTTGTCGCAAAACTTGGCTTGGTAACCCATGCGCGCCAGCATGAGCGACAGGTACTTTTGATTCACGGGATTGTCTTCGGCCACCAAAATACGCAGCAAGGTATTCAGGCCAGGGCGCATCGCGTTGGCGTTGGCAAGGCTGGCCGTTGTTGCGAGCGCTGTGGGCTGCGCAGGTGCGCGCAAACGCAAAGGCAAGACCGCGGTGAAGGTGGAGCCATGCTGTGGCCAACTTTGCACCGTGATGTCACCACCCATCAGGCGTGCCAGTGAGAGCGAAATTTGCAAGCCCAAACCGGTCCCCGCAAATTGACGCGACAACCCAGAGTCGACCTGAAAAAACCGCTGAAACAACTGGCCAAGCGCTTTCTCATCCATGCCTATGCCGGTGTCTTGTACACGCAGCTCCAACCAGGGCTTGTTTTGTTCGTCGTGCATGCGGCGAGCCTGCAAGACCACCCGGCCCTGTTCTGTGAATTTGATGGCATTGGTGATCAGGTTGAACAAAATCTGCCTTTGCCGCGTGCTGTCGGTCTCCAACCAAAGGTCTTCTTCCAACTGGTTTTGAATTTCAAAATGCAGGTTTTTTTGAGCCGCCAGGGGTTGGAATATGGCCTCAATGCCACGCAAAAAACTGTGCCAATGCACGGGCTCCATATGCAGACTGATTTTGCCGGACTCCAGGGCTGACATGTCCAAAATGTCGTTGAGCAGCAGCAACAGGTGCTTGGCCGAATCGTTGGCCACTTGGACCAAGTCGGCTTGCTCAGGGTCGAGTGGGGTTTTTTGCAGCAAGCCCAACAAGCCCATGACGCCATTGAAAGGGGTGCGCAACTCATGGCTCATGTTCGCCAGAAATTGGCTTTTACCCAGGTTGGCGCTGTCTGCCTGTTGACGGGCCAACAGCAATTGTTCATTGAGTTTTTTCAGCGCTTTTTCTTCCCGACGCTGAATTTTGCTGCGCCACACCAAGCCTGCGAGCAGCATGGTCAACAAGCCCAACTGACCCATTGTCAACCAGATGATGTGCATATTTTGTTTCAACAAATCGCGCGTCTGGCGCTCCAACAATTGCGCGCCCAACAAGTCGGCGGCATTGCCCAGCGCCAAAGAATTGACCGTTTGAGACTGCATCTCTTGCAGCAAGGCCTTCAATTGGGCCCGATCGGTTGGCTGGCCTGAAAGGGCCAGCTCGCAACGGTCTGCATAGACTTGCAGGCTTTGGAGCCGTTTTGCCAGCTCGGGGTTTTGCAGCAAAAAGGCCGAGCCTGGTGACTCGCGAACGGTCTCGATTTTGCTGAACAAAATGTCCAAGCGTGTTCGCACCTCGTCCAGAGGCGGCGCGTTGCCTGCGTTCAAAAAGAGATCCAAACTGTTGACCAACCGAAGGTACTCACGGTCCAACAAAAAGGCGGGCGCGGTCACGGAATCCACCCTTTGAATGGCTTGCGCTTTCAAGGCTTGGCGTTGTGTCCACTCAAAAACCAGCAAGGCCGTCATGGCCAAAGCGACCGCCAAGCAAGCCACAAAGAGCGCAACGCCGTAAGGAAAAGCCTTGGGTCTTTCGGTCATCCAGTCCTCACTCCAAGCGCAGGGCTTTGAGTTGCCAAATTGAACGCTCGTAAAAACGCACGGCTTGTAATTCAGTCTTGCTGTCGTAGGGGTAGACCACAAACAAAGGGCCTTTGTTTTTGGGGGTCAGGGTTACACCATCCATGTTGTGGGCCAATATCACGTCAAATTGAGCGGCGTCCGAAAAGGGGATGCTGACCTGGTAATCGTCCAGGGCCACCGCATGGATGACACGGCCTTTGACCTTGACTGCGGCCAACACATCGCGCAGCAAAGGGCCGGTGAATTTGACTGGTTTTTTGTACCAAGGCGTTTGGGTGACGAAACTGTGTTGCGGTAATTTTTTAAAAAACTCGATTGGCAAACTTGCCACCAAGGGGCCATTGGCAAGCTCTTTGGCCGGTTTGGCCGCTGCGCTGCTGGCCGCTGGTGCGTAAATCCGCAGCACCACAGGCTCGTTTGCGGCCAAGGCCTGTGGCAGCGAACCCCCAAGCGTCAGCATGCTCAAAATGCCAAAGGCCATGCGTTGGTAAAAATTCATCTTCACTCCTTGCTTTGATGGGCCACCCGGATCGCACTGTCCTGTTTTTTGTCCGACGGCACAGCGGCAGCAAATTCAATTATGTGGGCAATTGACCACTAAATGAAACAGATCAATGCCTTCTAAGCCATTTTGTGCGTGTCTCACCGGGCCCGGGTCTGCGCTCTGCTCTGGCTTGCACCCGATTGCACACGGCTGACTGTATTTGGGCTTGCATTACAATCGGTCCCCATGTTTCACGCAAGTCTGTTCTCTTTGAACTTTGAGCCTGCCATCCAGGCAGGCATTGGCGCGCGTGCAATCCCCACAAAAACCACGACCATCACGGGCTGATTGCCCCGGTGTCGTCGTGTGCCCTCCCGGCCAGACGAGCCGGGTCAACAGTCTGGTCAGAACTGTTTGTTAAATTGAAAGGGCCTTGAAATGAGCAAGTTAGTAGGATTGGTCGGCTGGCGCGGCATGGTCGGCTCGGTTTTGATGGACCGCATGGCGCAAGAGAAGGACTTCGACCTGATCGAGCCATTGTTTTTCTCCACCTCCAATGCCGGTGGCCAAGCCCCCGCCATGGCCAAAAACGAAACCACGCTGCAAGACGCTTTCAACATCGCGCAGCTCCAGCGTTGCGACATCATCATCACAGCGCAAGGCGGCGACTACACCAGTGAAGTTTTCCCCAAATTGCGCGCAGCGGGCTGGAACGGCCACTGGATTGACGCGGCATCGACCTTGCGCATGGACAAAGACGCGGTGATCATCCTCGATCCGGTCAACATGCCGGTGATCAAGCACGCACTGGCCCATGGCGGCAACAACTGGGTGGGCGGCAACTGCACGGTGTCGTGCATGCTGATGGGCGTAGGCGCCTTGTACAAGGCCGGTTTGGTCGAGTGGATGAGCACCCAAACTTACCAAGCCGCGTCTGGCGGTGGCGCACAGCACATGCGCGAGTTGCTGACGCAATACGGCACGCTGAACGCCGAAGTCAAAGCCTTGCTGGACGACCCCAAGAGCGCGATTTTGGAGATCGACCGCATGGTGGTGGCCAAGCAACGCGCCCTGACTGAGGCCGAGACCGCCAACTTTGGCGTGCCGCTGGGCGGCTCGCTGATCCCTTGGATCGACAAAGACTTGGGAATCGGCAAAAACCGGGACGAGCCGGGTTGGGGCACGTCTAAAGAAGAGTGGAAAGGCATGGCCGAGACCAACAAGATTTTGGGCATGGGCGAAGGCTTTAACGCTGCAGCCATTCCGGTGGACGGATTCTGCGTGCGCGTGGGCGCCATGCGCTGCCACAGCCAGGCCTTGACGTTCAAGCTGAAAAAAGACGTGCCGGTGGCCGACATCGAAGCCCTGATCGCCGCCGACAACGCCTGGGTCAAAGTGGTGCCGAACACGCGTGAAGCCACCATCCATGACCTGACCCCCGTGGCCGTGACCGGCACCATGCGCATTCCCGTGGGCCGCATCCGCAAACTGGCCATGGGTCCTGAGTATGTGGGCGCCTTCACCATTGGTGACCAGTTGCTGTGGGGCGCTGCCGAGCCCCTGCGCCGCATGCTGCGCATTTTGCTGGACGCCTAAGGCCTTGGCCCAGGACCATACCGACATGCCCAACACGATGAGCCCGCGCCTGCCCATCCGCTGCTCGCGGGTCAGGTCGTGCGGCTTGGCGGTGTTGTTGGCCTGCGCCAGCTTGTCGGCCAAAGCGCTGAGCCTGGGGCATTTTTCCATCGAGTCGGGTCTGGGCCAACCGCTTCGCGCGGCCATTGAAATCACCCAATACACGGTCGATGACCTGCGCAAGCTCACCGTTCAGTTGGCTCAACCGCGCAGCTTCGAGCAAGCGGGCATGGTGTTCCAACCCGCCTTGGTGGGCATGCAAACCCGCCTGGAGTTTCGCGGCGACGGCAAGCCCTTCATTGCGCTGACTGGGCAAACCCCAGTGGACGAGCGCTTTCTTGACGTGATCGTGGAAGTCCAGTGGCCTTCTGGCCGCTTGGCCATGAACTACACCCTCTTGGTATCGCCTGTAGGGGCCTTCCCCGCAGCGCCAGAGAAAACCACGCCAGCCCGCGCACTGCCTACCGAAACCTCAGCCCCTCAGGTTTTGGCCCCGGTGGTGGCATTCGACCCATCGGTTGCCAAGGCGCAAGAAACACGGCCCCCAGAGGTGGTCACGGTGCGCTCAGGTGATACCGCATCTCAATTGGCAATGGGCAAAATCCCCGCAGCTGCCTCCATGGACCAAATGCTGCTGGCCATGGTGCGGGCCAACCCTGAAGCATTCATCGAGGGCAATGTGCATTTGCTGCGCGAAGGCGCTCAAATCAAGTTGCCCAACGAAGCCCAAGCACTGGCCATTTCTGCCCAAGAAGCCCGGCAAATCGTGGTGGCGCAAAGCGTGGACTTTGCCGCCTATGCCCGTCGTTTGGCGCAATCGGCCTTGAAGGCCACGGACACCGCCACGCGGGAGATGTCGGGCAAACTCAGTCAAGCCGATGCACCTGCAGCGCCAGCGCCCGTGCAAGACAAATTGACCTTGAGCAAGCGCGAGCTGACTGCCGACAGCGCCGAGGCCAGGTTGGCCGTGGAGCGTGAAATTCAAGAAAAAACGCAGCAACTGGCCGCCCTCAAACAAAACTTAGAAAGCTTGAAGGCCTTGTCGGCCCCAGCGGCCGATGCCTCGCCCAGCACCGTGCCCCCTGCCCTTGCACAACCGAGCGTGCCGCTGGCCGCCGTGTCCAAAGAACCACAGTCCTTGTTGGATAAGCTCTCTCAAGCCCCATCGCTTTGGCTGTGGGCAGCGGCGCTGCTGGCCGCCATGCTGGCCTTGGTGGCTTTGGCCAGGCGCCGCGCCAAGGGCAACCGGGATTTGTTTGGTTCACAGGCACCGCTGGGCCACCCCCCCATGGGCCTGCCGCCGCAGTTTGCCCATCTGGACTTGAACCTGACTCCAACGCCCGAGCCCGCGCCAATGACGCCAGACGTTCAACCCTCAGGCCCACGCCCGTGAGAATCGCGCTGGGTGTCAGCTATGCGGGAACCGCCTACCAAGGCTGGCAAAGTCAAAGTTCAGGTTTGACCGTGCAAGACAAACTAGAAAAGGCCTTGGCCCAGTTTGCCGATCTGCCTCGGGTCAGCACCTTGTGCGCTGGCCGCACCGATGCCGGTGTGCATGGCCTGATGCAAGTGATCCACTTTGACACGGCGCTCGAGCGCGACACGGCGTCTTGGGTGCGCGGCACCAACCGCTATTTGCCCAGCGACATCGCGGTGCAATGGGCCCAGTACATGCCAGACAGCTTCCATTGTCGGGCCAGCGCCACTGGGCGGCGCTACATTTACATCGTGCTGGCCTCGGCGGTGCGCCCCAGCCTCGAAGCCGGTCGTGTGGGCTGGGTTTACCGCGCGCTGGACGAAGCGGCCATGCACCAAGCCAGCCAACACCTGTTGGGCGAGCAAGACTTCAGTTCTTTTCGCGCCAGCAGCTGTCAGGCCCTGTCGCCCATCAAAACCCTGCGCCAAATTCAGATCACGCGGCGTGGTCTCTATTGGCGGTTTGAATTTGAAGGCAATGCTTTCTTGCACCACATGATCCGCAACATCATGGGTTGCATGCTGAGCATCGGCCAGGGCCAGCACAGCCCCGACTGGATGCGTGAAGTGCTGCTGGCCAAAAGCCGTGACGCCGCGGCTCCCACGTTTTCACCCGATGGCCTGTACTTTGCAGGCCCGATTTACAGCCCCGAATGGGGCTTGCCCGACAGCACCCCGGCTTTGGATTGGTTGCCATGACCCCACCCAACGAACATCCTCCTCAGGCCTTGTGGCCGCGCACCCGCATCAAAATGTGTGGTTTGACCCGCGAAGCCGATCTGCACGCCGCCGTGGCCGCGGGGGCCGATGCCATCGGTTTCGTGCTTTACCCCCCCAGTGCGCGCCATGTCAGCATCGCACGGGCGGCCGAGTTGGCCCGCTTGCTGCCCGCCTTTGTGACGCCCGTTTTGCTCTTTGTGAACGACACGCCTGAGCGCATCCAGGCCGCCTGCGCGGCCGTGCCCGGGGCATTGCTGCAGTTCCATGGCGACGAAACACCCGCGTTTTGCGAGGCGATGAGCCAGGCCACCGCAAGACCCCACCTCAAAGCAGCCCGAATCCCCTTGTCTGAGGCGGCTGACTTTGACTTGCTAGAATTTGCCCAACTCCACCACACAGCCCAAGCCATCTTGCTCGACGCCCATGTCGACGGATTTGGCGGCGGCGGAAAAACATTCAATTGGTCACAGCTGCCACCAAACGTCAATGCTCACCTCGTTTTGTCTGGTGGACTCACACCTGCAAACGTGGCCGATGGCATTCGGGCGCTGCGCACGCATGGCCTGTCGCTGGCCGTTGACGTGAGCTCGGGCATCGAGGCCAGCAAAGGCCTCAAAGATGCCGAGAAAATCCAGCAATTTGCAGCGGCCGTGCGTGCCGCCGATGCTGACCCTTCATGATTTTTTGCGGATGTCATTCCGCCAGGACCCCAATTCATGTTTGATTACCAACAACCCGATGCCAAGGGGCATTTCGGCATTTATGGCGGCAGTTTTGTCAGCGAGACCCTGACCCACGCCATCAACGAGCTCAAAGCCGCCTACGCCAAATACCAATTCGACCCCGAATTCATGGCCGAGTTCAATTCGGAGCTGGCGCACTTTGTCGGTCGCCCCTCCCCCCTTTACCACGCCGCGCGCATGAGCCGTGAAATGGGCGGCGCGCAGATTTTCTTGAAACGCGAAGACCTGAACCACACTGGCGCGCACAAGATCAACAACACCATTGGCCAGGCCATGCTGGCCAAGCGCATGGGCAAGCCGCGCATCATTGCCGAGACCGGCGCCGGTCAACACGGCGTGGCCACGGCCACCATTTGTGCCCGCTATGGGCTGGAGTGCGTGGTCTACATGGGCGCTGAAGACGTCAAACGCCAGAGCCCCAACGTCTACCGCATGAAACTTTTGGGCGCGACCGTGGTGCCTGTCGAGTCGGGCAGCAAAACCCTCAAAGACGCCTTGAACGAGGCCATGCGCGACTGGGTGGCCAACGTGGACAACACCTTCTACATCATCGGCACCGTGGCCGGTCCACACCCCTACCCCATGATGGTGCGCGACTTCCAAAGCGTGATTGGCGAGGAATGCCTGACGCAAATGCCCGAGATGTTCAAGTCGCTGAAGATGGCTGAAACCCAGCCCGATGCGGTGCTGGCCTG
>CAMCNQ010000150.1 GCA_945875955.1 Limnohabitans sp. Rim8
AAACCCAGGTCCAGTGCTGCGCGGGCCACTTGCATGCTTTCGGTGAAACAGTGGAACACGCCGCCTGCAGCGCCCGCGTCCCCCACTTCGCCCTCTTCTTTCAAAATGGCCAAGGTGTCGTCCGACGCCGCCCGTGTGTGAATCACCAAGGGCAATTGGGTTTGCCGGGCGGCGCGGATGTGGGTGCGAAAGCGTTCACGCTGCCATTCCATGTCGGCCACGGTGCGGCCGCCTTTGCGCTCTTGCATTTGGTAGTAATCCAGGCCGGTTTCACCAATCGCCACCACTTTAGGGCGGGCAGCACCGTCCAGCAGATCTTGCAAACTCGGCTCGCGCACGCCCTCGTTGTCGGGATGCACCCCCACGGTGGACCACATATTCGCGTGCGCCATGGACAGGCCATGCACGGTGTCAAAGTCTTCCATGGTGGTGCAAATGCACAAAGCGCGGGTGACTTGCGCGGCTTGCATGGCCGCTTGAATGCCGTCCAATTGGCTGAGCAATTCGGGAAAATTCAAATGGCAGTGCGAATCGGTGTACATGTTTCAGCCCTTGGACATCAGGGTTTGTTGGGCGTCTGCGGCCAGTGCTTCCAGCATCAGACCGGCGTTGAAGGGGTGTTCCGCGGTGCGGGCCGACTGCATCAGGCGTTTGAACCAATCGCTCAAACTGCTCAAGCTGGCTGTGCAAGGAGGTAAATGGCTGGCCTCAAAAAAACGCGGCGCGGCCCCGATCTGGCGCAGCAACAAGTCGTGCCCCAGTTTTTGCAAAGCCTCCACGGCTTGGGCCGGTGACAAATCCGACAAATGCCGTGCATCGCCTTGCCGCATGGCCTTGGGCAAAGCCGCCCACCAATCGGGAGAAAAGCCACTTTCAGCCTGAAGCAGTGCATCGTTGGGGCGACCACCGGCACTGCGCAGCAAGGCCAAGGCATCGGAAGCAGCAAGCCCCTGCCCGCCCAACCAATCCAGTGCCTCGTCGGTCTCTGGCCACAGCATGGTGTGCGTCAAGCACCGGCTGCGGATGGTGGGCAGCAGCATGTGGCCAGCCTCGGTGGCCAAGACAAAGCGCACGTCGCCGGGCGGCTCTTCCAGGGTTTTGAGCAGGGCGTTGGCCGTGATGGTGTTCATGCGCTCGGCGGGGAAGACCAAAACCGCTTTGCCACGCCCGCGCGCGTCGGTGCGCTGCGAAAACGAAACCGCATCGCGCATGGCGTCGACCCGAATTTCCTTGCTCGGCTTGCGGGTTTTTTTGTCGATCTCGTCCTGGGCTTTTTCAGACAGCGGCCAGCCCAAGGCCAGCATCACCGTCTCGGGCATCAACACCGCCAAATCGGCGTGGGTGCGAACGGCAATGGCGTGGCAACTTGGGCAATCGCCACAAGCGCCCTCGGGCCTGGGTTTTTCGCACAACCAGGCAGATGCCATGGCCAAGGCCAAATCGTACTGGCCAAGGCCCGATGGTCCTTGCAACAGCCATGCGTGACCGCGTTGGGCCAACAAGCGGGTGGCTTGGCGGGCAATCCAGGGGGCGTTGGAGATGGCGCTCATGCGGGCTGAGCCTGCAGCCAATCGGTCAAGACACGGACCACATCCTCGCCCACGACCGACATGCTTTGCGCGGCATCAATGCGCGCAAAACGGCCGGGCGTTTGGGCTTGCCTGCGGGCATAAGCGGCGCGCACTGCGGCAAAAAACGCCACCGGTTGCGACTCGAATTTGTCCGGCACCCGCGCCGTCGCCAGACGCTGGGCCGAGATGGTGGGGTCCAAATCGAACCAAACCGTCAAATCGGGTTGGCGGAGTGGCGGCTCTTGGGTGGCTAGAGCCAGGTCAGAGCCAACGGCATCGCATGGATATGGGCTAAAACCATGACCCGAACCATGGCCCAAGGAGACCAGGTTTTGAACCATGCGTTCCAACTGACCCAGGGTTTGCCAATCAAAGCCCCGGCCTCCGCCTTGGTAGGCAAAGGTGGCATCGGTGAAGCGGTCGCACAAAACCACCTCACCCCGGGCCAAGGCCGGCTCGATCACCTGCACCAGGTGTTCACGGCGCGCGGCAAACATCAGCAAGGCTTCGGTCAGCGCGTCCATGGGTTCGTGCAGCACCATGTCGCGCAGTTTTTCAGACAAAGGGGTGCCGCCGGGCTCGCGCGTCAACACCACCACCCTGCCCCGAGCTCGGCACAAATCGGCCACACGGGCGATGTGAGTGGACTTACCCGCCCCGTCTATGCCTTCAAAAGTGATGAACAAACCGCGCGTCATGGTGGATGAAATGGTCAAAAGCCGATTGTCGCAGGGTCTGGCCTGAACCCAATTGGGCTCAGGGTTTGGATTCGGCAATGCCGCGCTGGTAACGGTTGACGGCGCGGTTGTGTTCTTCCAAGCTGCTGCTGAAATGGCTGCTGCCATTGCCCTTGGCCACAAAATACAGCGCCTGGCTTTTGGCCGGCTGCACCGCCGCCATCAAGGCCGCTTTGCCTGGCATGGCAATCGGCGTGGGCGGCAAGCCCGCACGGGTGTAGGTGTTCCAAGGCGTGTCAGCGCGCAAATGGTGGCGGCGCAGATTGCCGTCAAAGTCTTCGCCCAGTCCGTAAATCACGGTCGGATCGGTTTGCAGCAGCATGCCGATGCGCAGCCGGTTGTGAAAAACCGACGAAATCAAGGGCCGATCTTCGCCTTGGCCGGTTTCTTTTTCGACAATGCTGGCCAAAATCAAGGCCTGCTCGGCCGACTTGAGCCCACCATCGGGCAGTCGGGCCTGCCAAGCCGCTTGCAAATGCGCGTCCATGGCGGCCAAGGCCCTGCGCAGCACGGCCAAGTCGCTGGCACCCTTGGCGTAAGAATAGGTATCGGGGTAAAAGCGCCCTTCCGGGGCCACGCCTGGTCTACCCAATTGGGCCATCAGCTGCGCGTCACTCAGCTCTCGGCTGTCGGGCTTGAGTTGCTCGGCTTTGCGCAGCGCTTGGCGCAGTTGTCGCCAGTTCCAGCCTTCGACGATGGTCACACTGCGCAGGCTTTCTTCTCCCCGCACCAGCATGCTCAGCAAGCGCTTGGGGCTGGTGCCGGGGGCAATTTCATAGCTGCCAGCGCGCATCTGGCGCGACTGGCCAGACAGCCGAAACCAAGCATAAAGCAAGCTGGGCGAAGCCCTGGCCCCGGCATCGGCCACCGCCTGTGCAATGGCCTTGGGTGAGGTGCCCGGCTCTATGGACAAGTCCAGCGCTGCATTTTTGGGGCCCAAGTCCATGGGCTGCTGCAGCCAAAACAGCGCAAAGCCACCAAGCCCCAGGGCCAGGGCGAGCAAAAAGGCCAGCAATCTCATCCAGGCTTTGCGCACAGCCAAGTCCTTGTTCGGGGGTTAAAACGTTGAGCGGATGATAATTCACCTCTTGCCCCACGTCAGAGCCGCACCATGAACCAGCTTGCAACCACCCGCCCCCTCTTTTTCAGCGCCTTGAACGGCACCAGCCCCCTGCCCCACTGGGGCGTGATCCAGGCCCAAGGCGAAGACGCGGCCCATTTTTTGCACAACCAAATCAGCAACGATGTGCTGCTGCTGCCTGTGGGCCAAGCGCGTTTGGCCGCGTTTTGTTCCGCCAAAGGGCGCATGCAGGCCAGTTTTGTGCTGCTCAAAACCGCGCCCGACACCGTGCTCTTGGTGCTCAGCCAAGACCTGCTGGCCCAAACACTCAAGCGCCTGTCCATGTTTGTGATGCGCGCCAAAGTCAAAATGAGCGACGCCAGCGCCCAGTGGCAGCTGCGCGGCCTGCTGGGCCAAAGCGCCAGCGAATGGGTGGGTGAAGCGGCCCCGTGGCACAGCGTGACGCGTGAGGCTGCCCATGCCGTGGCTTTGTACCCCGCCGTGTGGGGCGAGGCCCGCTTGCCCCGTGCCCTGTGGATCGCCCCGCTGGGCCAAGCGCTGCCAGAGGGCCCCGAATTGTCGGCCGAAGTGGGGGCCTGGGCCGAGGTGTTGAGTGGCGTGACCTTGCTGAGCCAGCCCCTGTTCGAGTCCTTTGTGCCGCAAATGCTCAATTACGAATCGGTGGGAGGCGTCAACTTCAAAAAAGGCTGCTATCCCGGCCAAGAAGTCGTGGCCCGCAGCCAGTTTCGGGGCACTTTAAAGCGCCGCATGGCACGCGTGCACAGTCCGGTGCCCTTGCAGGCCGGGCAAGACGTTTACACCCCCACCGACCCCGAGCAGCCCTGCGCCAGCGTGGTGATGTGTGCCAAGCGGCCAGATGGCCAAGGCTTTGACGCCCTGGTCAGCGGCACCACCGAAAGCTTGGCCAGCGGCTGGCATGCTGGCAGCGCCACCGGTCCCCAATTGGAATGGCAGCCTTTGCCTTACGCTTTGCTGGAAGACATCTGAGGACTCACAAATCCCGCACCATTTCGATGTGGGAGATGCCTGCTTCTTCAAAAATGCTGCCGTGGGGCGCAAAGCCATTGCGTTGGTAAAAGCCTTCGGCGCTGCATTGGGCGTGCAGCAAAGCCTGTTTGTCGCCCCGGGCTTTGGCCGCGTCCATCAGGGCGTGCAGCACGCGCCGGCCGATGTCGCTGCCGCGCATTTGTTTTTTCACCGCCATGCGTCCGATGCGTGACACGCCGGGCGCGTGTTGCAGCAAGCGGCCCGTGGCCAGCACCATGCCCATGCGGTTCAGGGCCACGGCGTGCAAGGCGCTGTCGTCCGCATGGTCCCATTCCATTTCGGCGGGCACTTTTTGCTCGCCAACAAAAACCTCGGTGCGCAAGGGGTTGGCCAATTTCTGGAAATCCTGCCAAGTTCCCATGTGGACTTGCAGCATGTCTTCGCCGCGTTCAAAGGCTTCGAGCATGTCGCGCAGCGGGGCCGGGACGGCTTGGCTTTTCTTGGCCACCGGATCGGCATAGACATAAACCAGCTCGCTGGTGATCAGCAACTCTTCGCCCCTGAATATCGCGCCCATGAAGGTCATGGAGGAATTGCCCAAGCGGTCGCAGCGCATGCACACGTCCAAAAAGTCGTCCATCTCGGCGCTGGCGTGGAATTCGATGCTGGCTTTTTTGACAAACATGTCGCCGCCCAACTGGTGCATGGTGTCGTTGTAGGGCATGGCCAGATGACGCCAGTAATCGGTCACGGCGGTGTCGAAATACATGAGGTAATGGCCATTGAAGACGATTTTCTGCATGTCCACCTCCACCCAGCGCACGCGCATACGGTGAGAAAAACGGAAATCTTGGCGTTTCATGGGTTCAACTTTCAAAAGCATGTTTCAAAGCCCTGCCCGCATCGGCGTGGGCTTGCAGGGCATCGGGAATGGCGCGGCCCATGGTGATGAAACCATGAACCACGCCCTTGTAAATTTCAAGATCGACAGCCACACCCGCCATGCGCAGCGTGTCGGCGTACTGCACGCCCTCGTCCACCAGGGGGTCGCATTCGGCCAGGCCAATCCAGGCCGGGGCCAGGCCGCTGTGGTCGGGGGCCAAACTGGGGGCAAAGCGCCAGTCTTCACGCTCGGACGCGTCAATGTAATGGGCAAAAAACCAATCAACTGTTTCTTTGTCCAGCATGAAGCCCTTGGCAAAACGCTGGTGTGAGGCCGTGTTTTGGTGGGCTTGGCAGCCGGGGTAAAACAGCAGTTGCAGGGCCAGTTTCAGGCCTGTATCCCGGGCCATCAGGGCGCACACCGCGCTCAAAGTGCCGCCTGCGCTGTCGCCGCCAATGGCCAACCGGGTCGTGTCCAGCCCCAGCGATGGGCCATGTTGATGCAGCCAGTTCAGGGCGTCCCAGCTGTCGTGGACCGCCGTGGGAAATCGGTGCTCGGGCGCCAGCCGGTAGTCCAGAGAGACCACGGCGCATTGGCCAAAACGGCTCAGCTGGCGGCACAGCACATCGTGTGTGCCCAAGCTGCCCACGGTGAAACCGCCGCCATGCAGGTACAGCAACACCGGCAATGGCGATGGGCTTTCGGGGGCGTACAAGCGGGCAGGCAATGCGTGGCCATCGCGCGCGGGCAAGCGGATGTCCTCAACCCTGTCTACCGGCGGTGCGGGCTGCAAATCCAACAAGGGCCCACCAACGTCGTAAAAATCGCGGGCTTGCTGAGGGCTCATGCTGGCCATGGGCGGGCGGCCTGCACGCGCCACGCGCGCGATAAGGCTGCGCGTGGCGGCGCTCAGCAAAGCATGGGAATGTGAGGGATGGTGGCTCATAAGGCAAAAATCATGGACAGCTGGCCTGTGCCGGTTTTCTTTTTGAAACAGGGGTGACAAGGCCAGGGGCGCTTGTGCATCAAAATGGGCTTTGATCGTACAACGCCCTGCCCCCTGAGTCTGTCACCTCTTTCTTGTTGGGCAACCCGCCAGGAGTTTCACCCCATGTCATTCATCAACTTCGTCACCCAGATCCAGATCGATTTTGGCGCCATCAAGCTCCTGCAGGCCGAATGCGCCCGGGTCGGCATAAGCAAACCCCTGATCGTGACCGACCCGGGTGTCAAAGCCGCCGGTGTTTTGCAAAAGGCGCTGGATGCCTTGCCAGACCTGAGCGTGACGGTGTTTGACCAAACCCCCTCCAATCCCACAGAAGCGGCGGTGCGCGCCGCAGCGACCCTGTACAAAGCCCATGGTTGCGATGGCTTGATTGCCGTGGGCGGCGGCTCGGCCATCGACTGCGCCAAGGGCGTGGCCATTGCCGTCAGCCACGAAGGCCCGCTCAAAACCTACGCCACCATCGAAGGCGGCTCGCTCAAGATCACCGACCGCGTGGCCCCCATCATTTCCGTGCCCACCACCAGCGGCACCGGCAGCGAAGTCGCCAGGGGTGCGATTTTGATCTTGGACGATGGCCGAAAATTGGGTTTCCATTCCTGGTCCCTGGTGCCCAAGGCGGCCATTTGCGACCCCGAACTCACTTTGGGCCTGCCGCCCATGCTCACCGCGGCCACCGGCATGGACGCGGTGGCCCACTGCATGGAAGCGTTCATGGCCGAGGCTTTCAACCCACCAGCCGATGGCATTGCCCTTGATGGCTTGCAGCGCGCTTGGACCCACATTGAACGCGCCACCACCAATGGCCAAGACCGTGAAGCCCGCCTGAACATGATGAGCGCCAGCATGCAAGGGGCCATGGCTTTTCAAAAGGGCCTGGGCTGCGTGCACTCACTGAGCCACAGCTTGGGCGGGGTCAACCCGCGCCTGCACCACGGCACCTTGAACGCCATGTTCTTGCCCGCCGTGGTCAACTTCAATGCCGTGGCCGAGTCGGTGCAAAAAGACCGTCGCTTGGCCCGCATGGCCCACGCCATGGGCCTGCAAAGCGGCGCTGACATTCCTGCGGCGATCCAGGACATGAATGCCCGTCTGGGCCTGCCCAATGGTTTGGCGGCCATGGGCGTGACCGAAAGCCTGTTTGACGCCGTCA
>CAMCNQ010000151.1 GCA_945875955.1 Limnohabitans sp. Rim8
GCGCAGCTCATCGACCCAGGCCTGGGTCGATGGGGTCACGCAACAGGCCGATCAGGGCCAAACCGATGCGGCGTGGGTGGCCCAGGTGTGTTTGCTGAAAAACCACGCCACCCAGACCATGCAGTTTTGCGCCGATGCCGCCGTGCAAATTCTGGGGGCCATGGGCTACATGCGCGGCACCGTGAGCGAGCGGGTTTACCGCGAAGTCAAAGTGATGATGATTGGCGGCGGGGCTGAAGAGATCATGAAGGAACTGGCGGCCAAGCAGCTGGGCATTTGAGCGCTGAACCTGCCGTCACTGCAGGTCCCGGCGCAAACGCCCTGCAAAAGACCCAATGTCGCGGCGTGAAGGCTCAGTCAAAAATCTCGTGCAACCACGACTTCTTGCGTTTGTAATGGTCACGGTCACCATAACGTCCGTCGCCATAAGCCTGTGGGCGATGCATGCTCTGCACTGACTGGGGCGCCTGCTGCGGTGCTGTGGCCTGAATAGGGGCAGCAGCTTCTGCACGGTCAAGCAGTTTATCCAGCTCACCACGGTCCAGCCAGATGCCTCGGCAAGCCGGGCAGTAATCGATCTCCACCCCCTGGCGCTCTGCCAGGACGAGAAGGGTGTCGGTACAAGTAGGGCATTTCATGGTGATTCCTTTGAATTCAACAAGCGCAACATGGGGCTCAGACCTTCATCCCATTCCTGCACTGTTTGGCAACGAATACGCGCTGGCCTCAGATGACACGAACACGCCAAGGCGAATCGTGTGCAGGTGAAATGTGGACCGACTTTAAGGTCGCGGTTCATCTTGTAAAAGCAGATAATTCATGACCAAGACTCCCAAATAAACTGCCATGCGAACCACCTTCAATTACAAGCACCTTTACTATTTTTGGGTCGTGGCCAAAGAAGGCGGCATCACCCGTGCAGCCGAAAAACTCGACATGGCGGTGCAGACCGTGAGCGCCCAGGTGCGAGAGTTGGAGAAGTCCTTGGGCTATGCCTTGCTCAAACCCGCGGGCCGGGGCCTGGTGCTGACCGATGCGGGGCAGGCGGCCATGCTGCAGGCCGATCATATTTTTCAACTGGGTGAGAACCTGCCGGCCATGGTGCGCGATGCGGCCAGCGCCCCCACCGTGCGCCTGGCGGCAGGCATCTCTGACGGCTTGCCCAAACTGGTGATCAGGCGCTTGATGCAACCGATCTTGACCGAGCCGCATTTGCGCTTGTTGTGCCATGAGGGCGAATTTGATGAGCTGCTGGGAGATTTGGCCTTGCACCGCCTGGATGTGGTCTTGTCAGACCGCCCCGCCCCCAGCCACGCCAACATCAAGCTTTATACCCACGCCCTGGGCAGCTCGGCCGTGTCTTGGTATGGCAGCTCAGCCTTGGTGAAACTGGCCAAGAAGGGCTTTCCTGGCAGCTTGGCACAAGTGCCGGTTTTGCTGCCCACCGGCCATACGGCTGTTCGCACGCGACTTGACCATTGGTTTGATCACCACGCGATAAGACCGCGCATCGTGGGGGAGTTTGAAGACAGTGCCTTGCTCAAAACCTTTGGCGAAAGCGGCATGGGCGTTTTCCCTGCGGCCGAATCGGTGCATGACGAGTTGCTGGCCCACTACGATGTGCAACGCTTAGGGCCCTGCGAGGGAGTGAAGGAAAACTTTTTCGCCATTGGCACCGAAAAGAAAGTGCAACACCCGCTGGTCCAGCGGTTGTTGCAAGCCAGCGCCATTGGCTGAACTCAGCTCGCCTTGGCGCTGCGCACGCTCAACAACATGGTGACGGCCAGGATACCCACCACCACGCCCAATGAAATGTCCACCGGGATCTTGAGCACATCGATCAGGCACATCTTGGTGCCGATGAACACGAGGATCACAGCCAGACCGTAGTTGAGCAGGTGGAATTTGTTGGCGACTGCCGCCAACAAGAAATACATGGCGCGCAGACCCAAGATGGCAAACACGTTGCTGGTCAGCACAATGAAGGGGTCATTGGTGATGGCAAATATCGCAGGAATCGAGTCCACCGCAAAAATCACATCGGTCAATGCGATCAGGCAGATGACCATGAACAAAGGGGTGGCGATTTTTTTGCCGTTCTCTACGGTCCAGAAATTCTCACCGTCGTAGTTTTGGCTCACGGGCAACAGCTTGCGCAGCAGCTTGAGCGCCGGGTTGTCGTCCAAATCGGGTTCCTTGCCAGCGGCCCACCACATCTTGATGCCAGTCAGGACAAGGAAGGCACCAAACACGTACAAGACCCAGTGGAACTCGGACAGCAACCAACCACCCACCAGAATCATCACAGTGCGCAACACGATGGCACCAATGATGCCGATCATCAATACGCGTTTCTGGAAATTGGTCGGCACAGCGAAGTAGGTGAAGATCATCAGGAAGACAAAGATGTTGTCCACCGCGAGTGATTTTTCAATCAAATAGCCGGTTAAAAATTCCAGCGACTTGGTGTTCGCCATTTCGACCGAGCCGGTGGTGTCCTTGATGGCCCACCAAAACAGCCCATTGAACAAGAAGCTCAAAGCGATCCAAATCAAGGACCAGTTCAAAGCCTCTTTGACGCCGATCTCATGGGCGCCTTGCTTTTTCAGCACCACGAAATCCACGAACAAGGAGGCCAACACGATGGCCACAAACGTGAGCCACAGCCAAAGGGGCGCAATGGTTTGCATAAAAACACCTGTTTAATTAAAAAGAAATGGATGCAGCAACTGTTTGTGCCAAGCCAAAGGGGCCAAGAAAAGAGGGCAAAACCGCGCCGATTGATTCCCTCATTTTTACTGAATATTTGTAATTATCATTCCTAAAAAACAAGATATAAAAACAGACTTTGGCTGCTGTTCTGATCGGCTGGCCTTGCTGACAATGCGGGCACCTTGTTTCACTGGACCCCTCATGTCTTTGCTTCAAAAATGGCTGGCCGCCTTGCAAAAGACCTTGCCATCGCGTGAGTCATTGGCACAACACGCTTGGCTCAAACCCGTCGCCCACCGCTTGCTGGACCCGACACTGTGGCGCATGCAAAAAGAAACGGTTGCCAGGGGCGTGGCAATAGGCACTTTTTGGGCCTTTGTGATCCCCTTGGGCCAAACCTTTGCCGCAGCAGCGCACTGCATCTGGTGGCGCGGCAACATCCCGGCGGCGGCTGTCATGACGTTTTTGACCAACCCCCTGAGCTTTGGGTTTTGGCTCTGGCTGGCTTACCCTGTGGGCCAGTTTTTTTGGGTCAGCGCCCCTGCGACCGAACCGCTGAGCCGCGCACATTGGCTGAGCAGCTTACAAGAAATCGGTGGCCCTGTGCTGTTGGGCATGGGCATTTTCGCGGTGTTCGGCGCGGCCTTGGGCTATGTGCTGGTCAAACTGGGGTGGCGTTTTGGCCTGGTGCTGCGGCGGTTGCGCCGTAAAAAAGCGGCGTCCTCTTGAACACCATGGTCGCAACATGAAAAAAACCGCCAGCACCTTAAAGGCACTGGCGGTATTTGATTCAAGCAAAAGCTGCTGGCCTTACTTTTTGTCGCTGAAGTAGGCCGAGGTCACTTTCCAGCGGCCATCGGTGATCTGCGACATGCGCGAGGCGTTGCTGCCCAAACGCTTGGTAGCGGTGAAGCTCATCTCGCCAGTGCCGAAAATATCGGGTGGGATCACCATGGTGTCCATGGCCTTGATGATGCTTTCGGTGGTCACATTGGCACCCGATTTCTCAACCGCACGCAAGAACGAGTCGATGGCGTTGTAGCCGTAGACCGAAAACACGGTCGGGTCTTCATTGAACTTGGTCTTGTACTTGTTGGCCCAAAAACGGATGGGCTGTGCGGCCTCGTCCAGGTAGGGGTGCTGGGTCGACATGGTGGAATAAAAGCCATTCATGGCGGGGCCACCCAACTTGTGAATCAGGTCGGTGTAGGAGGCGCTCGAACCCAGGAAAGTCGGGTTGAAGCCCAATCGGCGTGCGGTCGCGATGCCCCCAATGGTTTCGCGGATGATGGTGCCCATGACCACGAAGTCGCACTTGGAAGCAGCCAATTTTTGCATTTGCGATGCAAAGTCGGTGGCGCCGCGCTTGTAGGTGGTGACTTCGGCAAACTGCATGCCCATGGACTTGAGGCCTTCTTCGGCACCGCGAAACACTTCCAGACCGAACTCATCGTCTTGGTGCATGGCGCAAATTTGCTTGGCGTTTTTTTCTTTCACCAAAATCGGCACCCCCAGGCGCATCTGGTCGTAGTAGGTGGCTGCGAAAGAGTACTTGAGCTTGTGGAAGGGCTCGTACATTTCACGCGCGGCTGTGACCGGGAAGAAGTTGATCACGTTCTTCTGGAACTGCACCGGCATGGCGGCCATGTTCTGGGCCGTGCCAATGTGGCCGATCATGGCAAAAATTTGGTCCTGGTTGACCAGCTTTTGTGCAGCCAAAACCGCGCGGCGAGGGTCGTAACCCGAGTCTTCAACCAGCAATTTGAATTTACGCCCGTTGATGCCCCCTTGTTCATTGGCCTCATCCACACGCAGCATCATGCCCAAGCGCACTTGTGTGCCAAAGCCGGCCAAGGGGCCTGATAAATCCTGAATGGAGCCGAGCACGATTTCATTTTTGGTCACGCCTTGCGATTTTTGGGCCATGGCCGCGCCAGCGGTCAAGGCCATCGCAACAGCGACGAGGCTGAGTTTGAGTTTCATATTGCAAGTCTCCTGTGGTGGTGAAAGGGTAAATGGATAAATGGAATCAGCGGTACATCGCCTCGATTTGGGGCGCGTATTTTTTCTCGACCAATTTGCGCTTGAGCTTCATGGTTGGGGTCAATTCTTCGTCTTCTGCGCTCAATTGCGTGTCGAGCAGCCAAAATTTCTTGATCTGCTCGACACGGGCGAACTTCTTGTTCACGCGTTCGATTTCGGTTTGAATCAGGGCCTGCACCTCGGCGCTGTGCGTCAGGCTGGCGTAGTTAGAAAAAGGCACATCGTTGTCTTGCGCGTATTTTTCCACGTTTTCCTGATCGATCATGATGATCACAGTAAGGTAAGCCCTTTTGTCGCCGACCACCACCGCGTCGGTGATGTAGGGCGAGAATTTCAATTCGTTTTCCAACTCGCTGGGGGTGATGTTCTTGCCACCAGCCGTGATGATGATGTCTTTCATGCGATCGGTGATGCGGAAAAACCCTTCCTCATCGACCACACCCACGTCGCCCGTGTGCAGCCAGCCGTCGGCGTCGATGGTCTCAGCGGTTTTATCAGGCAAGTTGAGGTAGCCCATGAACACATTGGGCCCACGCACCAAAATTTCGCTGCTCTGCGGGTCCAGACGTATTTCGTTGTATTCGGCCGCTGGTCCGATAGAGCCGGGCTTGATGCGGTCAGCAGGCACGCCCGTGGCCGCACCGCAGGTCTCGGTCATGCCCCAGACCTCCAGCATGGGCAGGCCCAGCGCCAAATACCAGCGTACCAAATCGGGTGATATGGGCGCGGCCCCTGTCACCAAAAAACGCGCGCGGTGGATGCCTATCATCTTGCGAACATTGTTCAGCGCCAATAAACGGGCCACATGAAAGCGCAGCTTCAGGCTGGCGGGCACCGGTTTTTGGGCCAACACCAAGTCCGCCACCTGCTGGCCCACACCAATGGACCACGCATACACGGCTTGCTGCAAGCCCCCGGCTTCCTTGAGCGCAATCATCACGCCTGAATAAAACTTCTCCCACACACGGGGCACGGCCGTGAACACGGTGGGGGCAATTTCGCGCACGTTTTCGGGCACGGTCTCGGGGTTTTCCACAAAGTTGAGTTTGGCCCCGGTGTACAGCGAGAAATATTCACCGCCCATGCGCTCTGCAATGTGGCACAAGGGCAAAAAGCACATGCACTCGTCGCGCTCATCGCGGGCGATCAAGGTGTTGTAGCCACGCACGGTGTAGACCAAGCCATGGTGGCTGTGCATGCCGCCCTTGGGCTTGCCGGTGGTGCCCGAGGTGTAGACCAAAATGGCCAGGTCTTGCGGCTGGCAAGCGGCGCTGCGCTGCATCAGGGCCTCGGGCTGTTGCTGGGCGTGTTCGCGGCCCAGGTCTTGCAGCTTTTTCAGACTGATGACCATGGGGTCGTGGTAGTCGCGCAATCCGTCCATGTCGAAGACCACGATTTTTTGCAGCAAGGGCAAGCGGTCTCGAACGGCCAGCGCCTTGTCCAGTTGCTCATCGTCTTCGACAAACAGCACGCGGGTGCCCGAGTCTTCGCACAGGTAGTGCACCTGTTCGGCTGCATCGGTGGGGTAGATGCCGTTGGACACACCACCGGCACTGAGCACGGCCAAATCGCACAACACCCAATCGATGTTGGTGTTGGACAGGATGGAAGCGGTGTGTTTGGCCTCAAAACCCAACGCCATGAGTCCGTGGCCAATCTCACGCACGGCTTGTGCGGTCTCGTTCCAGGTCCACGAGCGCCAGATGCCAAAGTCTTTTTGACGCATCCAAACATGGGGGCCGCGAGCGGCCACCGCGTTCCAGAAAATCGCGGGGATGGTCTCACCCGCCATGACGACATTTTTTTGCGGCGCGATGCCTGAGGTGTCCCAGAGTTTGCTCATCTCTTATCTCCAGGTTTTCTTCTTTTTCCAGCGGCGATCGGCGCGCACGCCTTCTTCTTTCATGCCCAAATAAAACTCCTTGATGTCGTCCTTTTCACGCAAGCGGGCGCAACTGTCTTCCATCACGATGCGGCCGTTTTCCAGCACATAACCGTAATCTGCGGCATTGAGCGCCATGTTGGCGTTTTGCTCCACCAACAACAAAGTGGTGCCGCGCTCGCGGTTGATGCGCACCACGATCTCGAAGATTTCCTTGGTCAGTTTGGGCGACAAGCCCAGGCTGGGTTCGTCCAGCAAAATCAAATCGGGGTTGGCCATGAGGGCCCGGCTGATGGCCAGCATTTGCTGTTGCCCACCCGACAACAAGCCCGCATCTTGCGCAGCGCGTTCGCGCAAAATCGGAAAGTAATTGAACACGGCTTCCATGTCACGGGCCACACCGTCGCGGTCATTGCGGGTGTAAGCGCCCATCAGCAGGTTGTCTCGGATTGACAACAAAGGAAACACTTCACGGCCTTCGGGCACATGCATCAAACCGCGCTGAACAATCAGGGCCGGGTCCAGCGCAGTGATGCTCTGGCCCTTGAACTCGATCGAGCCCTTGCGTGGATCGATGATGCCGCTGATGGTTTTGAGGATGGTGGTCTTGCCCGCACCATTGGAGCCAAGCACAGTGGCGATCTCCCCTTGGCGCACCTGCAGGCTCACACCGCGAATCGCCTTGATCGGGCCGTACGCGCTTTCCACGTTGAGCAGCTTGAGCATCACGTTGTCATCGGCCGCCTCTGCCGACGTGTTCAG
>CAMCNQ010000152.1 GCA_945875955.1 Limnohabitans sp. Rim8
AAGGCGAAAATTTGCAGGCCCGACGCGCCTGCCGGCGCCGACGCCGTCACGTTGAACGCGCGTGCGCCCGACGCAAAGAGGTTACGCGTGAGCCACGCGACGTAGAAATCGGGGTTCGGCGCAAAGTCGGCGCCCGGCGCGGGTGGGGCTGACGAAGCAGGTCTCTGGCCAGGCGCGAGTATCCCCCGGACTGCCTGTCCGGGGGGTGCGAGCAACAACGCCAAAGGCCTGAAGCGGCAGACCTGCGGCCGTGCAGCGTTTCACCCATGAGGTGAAGACCGTCGTAGGCGCAAGTGTTTGATTCATAAAGTGTTTCAAGCGCAAGCAAGCGGCCAACTGCCGGGTTAAGGTGAATGGCGCACGCGCCCCAGGGCAGTCTTGCGCTGCAGCAAAAGGCTTCTGGCTGGCATGTTCGCGGCCGCAGAAAACCGCTACAGTCATTGGCCTGCATGGCTCTTTTTTTCTTTTCGGAGTTTGCGAATGAACGCCCCTTTGCACCGTGAAATTCCCCCTTCTGTTTTAGACAGTGCCCAGGCTTTGCGTGAAGTCACGCAGCGCTGGGACGACAGCATCTTGCCCGCGCTCAAAAACTACATCGAGGTGCCCGCCAAGTCGCCCGCATTTGACGCCGATTGGGCCGCACACGGCCACATCGAGACGGTCTTGCGCAGCGCTGCCGACTGGGTTTTGGCACAAAAAATTTCGGGCCTGAGCCTGGAAATCATCCGCTTGCCAGGCCGCACACCGGTGATGTTTTTTGAGGTGGCGGCCACCCGCAGCGCCGCGCAGGGCACAGGCCAAACGGTGTTGATGTATGGCCACCTGGACAAACAGCCCGAGTTCAACGGCTGGCGCAACGACTTGGGGCCATGGAGCCCGGTCTATGAAGACGGCAAGCTCTACGGCCGAGGCGGGGCGGACGACGGTTATGCCGTGTATGCCAGCGTGGCTGCGGTGCAGGCCCTGAAAAGCCAAAACACGCCGCACCCGCGGATTGTGGGCTTGATCGAGACCTGCGAAGAATCGGGCTCGTATGACCTGCTGCCCTATGTGGACGCCTTGCGCCAGCGCATGGGCGATGTGGGTTTGGTGATTTGCCTGGACAGTGGCGCAGGCAACTACGATCAACTGTGGCTGACCACCAGCCTGCGCGGCATGGCCAGCGGCACGCTGAAGGTGCAAATTTTGACCGAGGGCATCCACTCGGGGGACGCCTCGGGTTTGGTGCCCTCGAGCTTTCGCATCATGCGTCAGGTGCTGGACCGATTGGAAGACAGCGGCACCGGTCGCTTGTTGCCGGCCAGCTTCCACTGCGAAGTGCCCCCCGAACGCCTGGCCCAAGCACGGGCCACAGCGGCCATTTTGGGTGACGAGGTCTACAAGCGCTTTCCATGGGCGCATTACGACTGCGGTGGCTCGACCAGCTTTGCATTGCCCACCACCACCGACCCCACCCAGGCTTTGCTCAACCGCACCTGGACACCCACCCTGAGCGTGACCGGGGCCGAAGGCTTTCCGGCGCTCAAGGACGCAGGCAATGTGCTGCGCCCTTACACCGCCTTTAAATTGAGTTTGCGACTGCCGCCGCTGGTGGATGCGGCCGCGGCCGTGCAAGAAATGAAGGCCTTGCTGGAAGACAACGCGCCTTACCAAGCCAAGGTGACGTTTCAGACAGGCGGGGGCGCGACCGGCTGGAACGCGCCCGACACCCTGCCCTGGTTTGAAGCTGCGCTCAACAGCGCCAGCCAGGCCCACTTTGGCGCGCCTGTGGGCTACATCGGCCAGGGCGGCACGATCCCACTGATGAACATGCTCAGCCAAGGTTTTCCCAAGGCACAGATGATGGTCTGTGGGGTGCTCGGTCCGAAAAGCAATGCCCATGGCCCCAACGAGTTCTTGCATGTGACTTATGCACAAAGGCTCACCGCCGCCGTGGCCGAGGTCATGGCCCGTATGCCATGATGAGCCCGCCTGGGCAGGGCCTGGGCATGTCGGTCCTGCCCGGCGAAGCCGGCCAGTTGGCGGTTTTTGACTGGCCTTTGCCCGCCGACCGGCCTTTGGGCGCGGTCTTGGGCACCGTTTTGATGGTGCATGGTTTGGGCGAACACGCCGGGCGCTATGGCGAAGTGGCCGAGCAACTGGGCCAATGGGGCTTTGCCGTGCGTGCCTACGACCAGCAAGGACATGGCCGCTCACAAGGCGCGCGTGGCGACATGCTGCGCCCGGGCAGCTTGCAGGCCGATTTGTGCCGGGTCATCGACGACACCCGCCAACAAGCTTCGCTGGCCGGTGTGCCGCTGATCTTGCTGGGCCACAGCCTGGGCGGCTTGGTGGTGGCCCGCACCGTGGCCGAGCGCTTGCGCCCGGTGGAGGCCGCGGTTTTGTCCTCACCGGCCTTGGGTGCATTCCCCAATTTGGTTGAAAAAATGCTGCTGGCCACCTTGCCACGTGTGGCGCCACACCTGCGTGTGGACAACGGCTTGAAAACCGATTTCTTGTCGCGTGACCCCGATGTGGTGAAGGCCTACACAGCCGACACGCTGGTGCACCGGCGCATCTCGATGGGTTTGGCGGCCTGGATTTTGGAGAACGGCAAGAAGACCTTGGGCGATGCTGCGCAGTGGCAAGTGCCCACCTTGCTGCTTTATGCGGGTCAAGACAAACTGGTCAATGCGCAGGCCAGCGCCGACTTTGCCAGCGCAGCACCGCAAACCGTGGTGCAGGCCCAGTGCTTTGAGGCCATGTACCACGAGGTCTTCAACGACCTTTACCGCGCCCAGGTGTTCAGCGCGCTCAAGCGCTGGCTGCTGGCACGTTTTTCTGTTTGAGCATCATCCAAACCAGCGCTATACCGGTCAGTGTCACGGGGAAGATCGAACCGATGTTCAACCATGTCCAGCCCTGTGTGGTGACCAGCGCACCTGACGCAAACGAGGTCACCGCCATGGTGGCGAAAACAAAGAAGTTGATGGCCGCCTGGCCCCGGTCTTTTTCGGCTGGCGTCCAGGCCTTCATGGCCAAGGTGGTGCTGCCGGTGAACAAGAAATTCCAGCCCAAGCCCAACAAGAACAAGGAAATCAGGAACTGGTGCAACTCAACCCCAGTCAAGGCGATGGCGATGCAGGCGAAGTTGAGGACCACGCCGACCGCCATGATCTGCAGCGTGCCGAATTTCTTGATCAGGTGTCCCGTGAAAAAGCCCGGCGCGAACATGCCAATCACGTGCCACTCGAGCACCAGCGCCGCGTCGTCAAAACTGAAGCCGCACACCTGCATGGCCAGCGGCGTGGCGGCCATCAGCAAATTCATCACGCCATAACTCAAGGCCGCAGCCGCAGCCGCGACGATGAAGACCGGCTGACGCATGATTTCAAACAAGGGGCGGCCCGCACTGTCACCGGGCTTTTTGGCCGGCACCGCCGAAAAGCGGATGAACGACATGCAGACCATGGCCAACATCGCCACGATGCCCAGCGCCATGTAAGCGCCCAAGAACGGCACCTCGTTCAGGGTGCGGGTGCGCGAGGCCAAGTTAGGCCCGACGATGGCCCCAATCAAGCCCCCCGCCAAGACCAAAGAGACCGCTTTTTCTTTGAATCCGTCAGCCGCCAACTCGGCCGCTGCAAAACGGTACAACTGGCCATTGGCACTGTAATAACCCGCGATCACCGTGGCCGCCACCAGCAACCAGAAGTTGTGGCTCCAAGCGGCATAGGCGGCCAACAAGGCCGAAAACAAGGCCACCACCAGCCCCAGCTGAAACGAGACCTTGCGCCCCCACAGCGACTGGCTCTTGGCCACCAAGCCGGTGGACAACGCACCACCCACCACATAACCCATGACGGGCAAGGTCGCCATCCAACCCAAGGGCGCCATGCTCAGACCCACCAAGCCATTGATGGCGATGAAGGTGACGTTGTTGGTGAAGAAAAGACCCTGGCAAAGGGTCAGGAGGATCAGGTTGGGGTTCATCGTGTAAGTATATCGTTTGTCGCTTATAAACCGGTGGCGCCATGGCTCATCCCCAAACCCCGGATCGTCAGCAGGCTGGCTCCTGCACTGTCAGGCGCAGATGGCCAACACCGCCAGGGGTGCGGTTTCGGCTCGTAACACGCGCGGGCCCAGGCTCAGGGGGGCAAAGCCGGCGGCCAAAGCCGCCACTTCTTCTGTGGGGCTGAGGCCCCCTTCGGGACCACTGAGCACGGTCACCGCCTCGCCCATGGGCGTCTGGTCTGCCAAAGTGGCCAAGCTTTGCGCCCCAGGGGCCAGGGACAGCACCCATCGGGCTCCCAGCGGTGTTTTTTTGAGCCATTCGCCGAGGGTGACGGCCGGGTGAATCAGGGGCACGCGGTTGCGGCCAGACTGTTCGCTTGCGGCCACCGCCACGCCTTGCCAATGGGCGATTTTTTTCTCGGCCCGCTCGCCCTTGAGTTTGAGCACGCTGCGCTCGGCCACCAAGGGCGTGATGCTGGCCACGCCCAACTCGGTGGCCTTTTCGACCAGCCAGTCCATGCGGTCGTTGGCGGTGATGCCCGCCAGCAGGTGCACGGCGCGGCGGGCTTCGCGCTCGAGCGCATGGTGTTGGCCCATTTGCACTTGCACGTCGCTGCGGCCCATGTGGGTGATGGTGGCGTCATACTCACCGCCCTCGCCATTGAACAAGGTGATGGCATGGCCAGGCTGCATGCGCAACACCTGCACATGGCGTGCAGCGCCTGCGGGCAAGCCAATGAGCGCACCCGTGGCCAAGGGAACGGGGCAGTAAAAACGCGGCATGTTCACATGCGCCCGTAGGCAAACCCGACTTCGGGGGTCGTGCCTTCGATTTCGTCGATCAGCTTGAGCAGCGGCCCCAGTTCGCGGTAGCGGTGGCATGTGCTGCGGATGTAATGCAGGAACCGGGGCGCATCGGCCAGGTATTTGGGCTTGCCATCGCGCAAGGTGAGGCGCGCAAAAATACCGGCCACTTTGAGGTGGCGCTGCAAGCCCATCCATTCGACGGCTCGGTAAAAAGCGCCAAAGTCGCTGTGCCAGTCTTCAAAGTCCATCAAGCCTGCCTTGCGGGCTTTTTCCCAATAGCGGATGGTGATGTCGAGCACAAAGGCTTCGTCCCAGCTCAAAAAGGCGTCGCGCATCAGACTGGCCACGTCATAGGTGATGGGGCCGTAGACCGCATCTTGAAAATCCAGCACCCCCAGTTGGGGGCTTTGAAACGGCATCATCAGGTTGCGCGGCATGAAGTCGCGGTGCACATACACACAGGGTGCGGCCAGGTTGCGCTGCACGATCAGGGCAAAGGCCTTGTCAAACACCTCTTTTTGCGGGCCTTGCAGTTGCACACCCCGGTGTTGCGCCAAATACCAATCGGGGAACAGGCTCAGTTCGCGCTGGAGCAAGGCCGCGTCGTAGGGCGGCAAAACGCCCGGGCGCGAGGCCAATTGCCACTGCACCAGCGTGTCCACCGCCTGCATGTAAAGCCCATGGTTGGCTTGGGGCTGCTCGGGGTCGATGGCCGACATCATGGTGGCATCACCCAAATCGCTGAGCAGCATGAAGCCGTCGGTCTGCTGCCAATCAAGCACCTCTGGCGCACGCAGGCCCGCGTCTTTCATCAAGGCGGCCACGCTGACAAATGGGGCCGAATTTTCTTTGGCTGGGGGCGCGTCCATGACGATGCGGCTACCCCCTTGGCGGGTGTCCAGCCGCAAATAACGGCGAAAACTGGCGTCGGCCGAGGCCACGCGCAAAGTGTCAGGCAAAAGCCCCTGCGCCGCCGCGATGTTGTCCATCCAGCGCTGGAACAGGGCTTGGCGCTCGGGGTCTGGCCAGCTGAGTTCCAAAACAGGGGTTGGCAAGGCAATAGGGGGAAAGGGGGAGTGGCTCATGGATAATCCCATTCTACAAAGCCTGTTGCTGCCTTTGACGGCAACGCAAGGGCTGATTTTTGTCTCCATCCCCTATTTGTGGCCACCCTTTTTCCCTTGCCAACTCTGCCGCCACCTTTGTCGCCAACGCCTGCTGCCCGCTTTGCCGCCCGCGCCATGGCCACGGCTTTGCTGTTGGCCTTCAGCGCCAATGGGGCCATTGCACAAGCGCTTGGCCTGCACTTGCGAACCAGCCCCTTGCTGGAAGAAAGGCTGACCGACCGTCAAAGGGCCGAAGGCGCCATTTTTGTGCAGGGCCAGCACCTCTTGGCCAGGCCCGATCTGGACTTGGTGATCGAGGGTCAGGCCAGCATTCGACGCCCGGGTTTGAGCGTGAGCGCAGACCGCCTTGATTACAACCAGGCGCAGGACGTGCTCAAGGCCAAAGGCCAGGTGCGGGTCAGCCAGCCCAGCGTTGTTTTTTCTGGCCCCAGCCTCGAACTCAAGGTTGACAGCTTCCAAGGCGTGTTTGAAAAACCCAGCTTTGAGCTTTATGCCAACGGGGCTTACGGCCAAGCCGCTGAGGTCGAGTTTGTGGACAACAAGCGCTCGGTGATTCGCCAAGCCAGTTACACCACGTGCCGGCGCACCCCGGGGCCGGACTGGCTGCCTGAATGGCTGCTCAAAGCCACGCAACTGACCATCGACGAGGAAGAGTCCACCGTTGAGGCCCAAGGTGCGCAATTCAAGTTTCAAGACAAGACCCTGTTGACCGTGCCCGCCGTCAGTTTGCCTTTGACCACCGCGCGCAAATCGGGCCTGCTGCCACCGCTGTTCAGCATTGACACCGTCAATGGCGTGGAGGTGGCACAACCCTATTATTTCGACATCGCACCCCATCGAGATGCCACCGTGACCACGCACCTGATGAGCCAGCGGGGGGTCGCCGTCAACACCGATTTCAGGTATTTGGAGAACGACTACAGAGGTGAGACGCGTTTTAACCTGATGCCCTCGGACAAACTGCGCAACGAGCGCCGATGGGGCCTGTCCAGCCAACACCAAGGGGGCATTGACACTGGCCTTGAAAGCGTGGGGCGCTTGAGCACCAACCTGAACCTGAACCGGGTCAGCGACAGCGACTATTGGCGCGATTTTCAGCGCTCCAGCTTGGCCCTCACGCAGCGGGTGTTGCCGTCTACGGGCACGGTGTCATGGGACAAGGGGGCTTGGGGCATGACGGCGCAGGTGCAAGGCTGGCAAAACCTGCAAGACGCCGCGCCGCCCTATGACAAGATGCCACAAATCGCTTTGCGCTACAACCACGCCCAAGCCCAGGGCCTGGATTTCTCCTTGCTGGCCGACACCACCCGTTTTGAGGCCGATTTTTCACGCGTCCCCAGCTTGGTCAGCGCCAACACCGTGGCGCAAAATGGCCAGCGCAGTTTTATGCAAGCCCAAATGGGTCCAGCCTGGGTGCGGCCGTGGGGGTTTCTGAAA
>CAMCNQ010000153.1 GCA_945875955.1 Limnohabitans sp. Rim8
GTGGGAAAAACCGGTGCGTGGCTCAGAGAAAAACAGGGCGAGCGACATTTCGCGGTCAACGTTCGCAGTTTTGATGGCATAGACCAAATGCAAAAGGTCCGGATTCACGAGTTCAACGATGCAGGAGAATTGTTGGCCATCACCACCGCAGACCAGGCCAGCATCCTGGAGGGTGCGTGGTTGTTGCAGCAAGCACAAGAAAAATCCATTCAAACAACGGGCAACGAGCTTGCCAAGTACCACGCCAAAAACAATGCCCACCTGCGCTGGCCTACAGACATCACGGCCGACATGGTAGCGGCCGCCGTGCTCAGCCCAGACCGAATGAAGACACTGGAGTTGTTCAACTACATGCGGCACTTGTCAAACAACAACCAAAATGCACAGCGCTATGAGATTGAATTTTGGCGCAAGGTGTTCTACCCCCTGAGCTGCCTGGTGATGATGGTCATGGCCCTGCCTTTCGCCTACTTGCACTTTCGTTCTGGCAACATTGCCGGCTACGTCTTTGGCGGGGTCTTGGCCGGCATCAGCTTTGCTTTGCTCAACAACCTGTTCGGCCACGCAGGTAATTTGCAGAACTGGCAACCTTGGTTGACGGCGGCAGCCCCTTCTTTGATTTACAGCGCCATATCGTTGCTGAGTTTTTGGTGGATGGTGATCAAACAATGACAAAGGCTTCGACCCTTCAAACGGGTGTGATTTTGTTTGCGCATGGCTCGCGTGACCCGCTTTGGCGCTTGCCCATCGATGCAGTGGCCCAGCACATGGCCGAGCGTTGGCCAGAATTGAGCGTGGCCTGTGCGTTTTTAGAATTGACCAGCCCGGACCTGGCGCAGGCCGTTGAAAGCATGATGCACATGGGCAAAACCCACTTGCGCATCGTGCCCCTGTTTCTCGGGGTTGGCCGGCACGCCCGCGAAGACCTGCCCCGCTTGGTCAATGACCTGGCCAAGGCCTATCCTCAGGTGCACTTTGAACTCACTCCCGCCGTGGGCGAACACCCCGCCATGACCCGGCTTTTGGCCGAAATTGCGGCCTCCAAAACGACAGGCGCTTAGACTCTTTACAGCATAATCGCGCAAGTCAATATGACAAACTACATATGAATTTGCACCAATTTCGCTTTGTTCAGGAGGCGGCCCGCCGCAACCTCAACCTGACAGAAACAGCCAAGGCCTTGCACACCTCTCAACCCGGTGTATCCAAAGCCATCATTGAGCTGGAGGAAGAACTGGGGATTGAAATTTTTGCCCGCCACGGCAAGCGGCTCAAACGCATCACCGAACCTGGCGAACACGTGTTGCAAAGCATTGAGATCATTTTGCGAGAGATCAGCAATCTGCGCAAAATCGGCGACCAGTACAGCGCCCAAGACAATGGCACGCTGTCGATTGCCACCACCCACACCCAGGCTCGCTATGTGCTGCCCTTGTCTGTGGCCAAACTGCGGGACAAATACCCCAAGGTCAACATCAGCTTGCACCAAGGCGCGCCAGACCAAGTGGCCAAAATGCTGCTGGATGACACGGCCGAGATAGGCATCGCCACAGAGGCCCTGTCGACCTATGAAGGCCTGATCACCCTGCCCTGCTATGAATGGCAACACGTGTTGGTTTTGCCTTTGGATCACCCTTTGGCCAAAAAAGAAAACCTGTCTTTGGAAGACATGGCCAACGAGCCCATCATCACCTACCACCCCTCGTTCACCGGTCGAGGCCGGATTGATCAAGCGTTTGCAGCCAAAAAACTGCATCCCCGCATTGCGCTGGAAGCCATTGATTCCGACGTCATCAAAACCTATGTGCGGCTCGGTTTGGGCATTGGCATCGTGGCTGAAATGGCCGTCAAGGACGATCCGGTCAAAGACCTGGCCGTTCGGCCCTTGAAGCCCTTGCTGGGCATGAACGTGGCCCGCGTTGCGTTCAAAAGGGGCGCTTATCTCCGGCAATTTGTCTACCATTTCGCCGAATTGTTGAGCGACCGACTGACCGCGCCCCTGATCATGAAAGCCATGACTGGGCACGTCAATGACTACGAGCTTTGAACGCTGAGTAAATCTTTTCGAACCCCCTTTTTTCTCTCCATGCCATGAACGTCCATACGCCCAACCTGGTCTCCAAAGCGCCCCACATGGGTACCACCATTTTCACGGTCATGTCCGGCCTGGCCACTGAAAAAAACGCCGTCAACCTGGGCCAGGGGTTTCCAGATTTCCCCTGCGACCCCCATCTTTTGGACTTGGTCAACGACGCCATGCGCGAAGGCCTCAACCAATACCCGCCCATGACCGGTGTGGCCCCGCTGCGCGAAGCGGTATCCCGCAAGATCAACACCCTGTATGGTCGGCATTACGACCCGACCAGCGAGATCACCGTCACCGCTGGTGCGACGCAGGCCATCTTGACCATCATTTTGGCGATCGTGCATCCCGGCGACGAGGTGATTGTTTTAGAGCCCTGTTATGACAGTTATGTGCCCAACATCGAGTTGGCTGGTGGCGTGGTGGTGCGTGTGCCCCTCACGCCCGGCACATTCCGCCCCGACTTTGACAAAATTCGCGCCGCCATCAGCCCCCAAACCCGGGCCATCTTGATCAACTCGCCGCACAACCCCAGCGGCATGATTTGGTCCAGACAAGACATGCTGACGCTGCAAGAGATTTTGTCCCCCACCGACATCGTGCTGATCAGCGACGAGGTCTACGAGCACATGGTCTATGCGCCCAACCAACACTGGAGCGCCGCCCAATTTGACGGTTTGGCCGCACGTGCGTTCGTCGTCTCGAGTTTTGGCAAAAGCTTCCATGTGACCGGCTGGAAAATCGGCAGCGTGGCCGCGCCTGCCCCTTACAGCGCCGAGTTTCGCAAAGTGCACCAATTCAATGTGTTCACGGTGAACACCCCTATGCAGCACGCCCTGGCCCGCTACCTGGCCAACCCAGCCCCCTACCTGGAACTGCCCGCTTTTTACCAGCGCAAACGCGATTTGTTCCGCCAAGGTTTGGCGCAAACCCAGCTCAAACTGCTGCCCAGCGAGGGCACTTATTTTCAGTGCGTGGACATCTCCGAGCTGAAAGTGCCTGAGAAAAACCTGAGCGAGGCCGACTTTTGCAAATGGCTCACCACCGACATCGGCGTGGCCGCCATTCCGCTGTCGGCGTTTTACGGCAACGGCTTTGACGAAAAAGTGATCCGGTTTTGCTTTGCCAAGCAAGACGCTACCTTGATCGCGGCACTGGAAAAACTCAAGGGCCTGTGAGACAGCTTGGGGCCTGTGCATCCACCCACCCCTGCTTTCAAGCCCAGCGCCACAGCACCGCCCAAGCCTGACAGCACAATCCTTGGAGCGCGCCGCACGATGACGACACGACGATGGAACCACCCCATTGGCCCTGAGTTGGGTCATGGCTTGGCCCAACATTTGACCCATCAATTGACCCATCAATTGGCATATCACTTGGCCAAACACTGGGCCAACCGTGCCGTCCCGCGCCTGTGTGGCCTCCTCGCCCTCTGGTGTTTGACGGCTTGTGCGCCCGGCCCGGCGCGCGCCGCTGGCAACGCCCAGCCGGGACCGGCCATGGCACCGGCCACCGCCGCATCGGCGGCCACACCTTCTGCCACGCCGTCTGCCACATCGGCGGCCACCTCCACCGCCACCCCCTTTCACTTCGAGGTGCCGGACGGCCCCCCTTTGAGCGGGCGTGCCTGGCTGCACCCACAAGCGCAGCACATCATTTTGGGCGTGCATGGTTTCAACGACTACAGCCATGCTTTCGAGCCACTGGCCCGCACGCTGGGGGCTGAACGCCCCACCTCGTTCTATGCCTACGACCAGCGCGGCTTTGGTGCCAACCCCGAGCCCGGCCGCTGGCCCGGCGCCGAGCGCCTGCTGGCCGACCTGCGCCACATCGCACAGCAGCTGCGCGACCGGCACCCGGGCTTGCCGATCACGGTGGTGGGAGAAAGCATGGGCGGGGCCTTGGTGTGGACAGCGGCCCATGCATCGCCCGGCTTGGTGGCCGACCAGATCGTGCTGCAAGCGCCAGCGGTGTGGGGTGCTGGCAGCATGCCGTGGTACCAAAGGCTGAGCCTGCAATTCATGAACGCGGTGGCGCCCGACATGACGTTCACCGGGCGGGGTGTGCAATCTTTGGGCATCAGCCCCACCGACGACCCTGAAGTCTCCCGCTCCTTCAGCCGCGACCCCTTGTTCATCAAAGCCACGCGCGTCAGCAGCCTGGCGGGGGTGACCGAACTCATGGGCCGCGCGCAAAGCCTGCGCCGGTCGTCTGGTCAGCGCACCCTGGTTTTGTATGGTTTGAAAGACCGCATCATCCCGGCCCGGCCGGTCTGCGATTGGCTCACCCAGATGAACGCGGACCCCATCGCCAAAGCCCCCGATTTTGTGGTCTACCCCGGCGGTTGGCACCTGCTGACCCGGCAACTGCACACGCAAGAAGTGCTGATGGACATGCGGCTGTGGCTCGATCAACAACCCATGGCCCGGCTGCAAAATGCGGCTCAGGCACAGCAGGCCGTGTGCGCCCCCGGCTGAAAAAGACCCTTGCACCCTTGGCCCCACTTTTTGCCCGCGCACTTGACACCCTTTTCTCTCCTTGAAAGCTGCCATGACCGTTCGTGAAATCCTCAAAATGGGCGATGCGCGTTTGCTGCGCATGGCCGAGCCTGTGACGGCTTTTGACACCCCCGGCTTGCATGCCTTGCTGGCCGATATGCACGACACCATGGCGGCCGTGAATGGTGCAGGCCTGGCCGCACCGCAAATTGGCGTGAACCTGCAATTGGTGATTTTCGGCAGCACGGCAGTCAACCCGCGCTATCCCGGCAGGCCGGTGGTGCCGCGCACGGTGCTGATCAACCCGGTGATCACGCCCTTGGGGGCCGAGGAAGAAGAGGACTGGGAAGGCTGCCTGTCGGTGCCCGGCTTGCGCGGTGTGGTGCCGCGCTTCGCGCGCATCCGCTACACCGGCTTCGATGAAAAAGGCGCGGCCATTGACCGCACGGTGGGGGGCTTTCATGCCCGGGTGGTGCAGCACGAATGCGACCACTTGGTCGGCACGCTCTACCCCATGCGGGTGCGCGACTTCACGCGCTTTGGCTTCACCGAAGTGCTGTTCCCCGACATCAGCGCAGCCGAGGACGATTGAAGCTCGGGCTCGGGCTCGGGCTCAGACTTGGGGATTCAGGGTGTCAAGGCTTTTGGCCCGTCAGCAACAGGGCCAAGCCCGCGTCGTCCAGCACCGGCACACCCAGCGCTTGGGCCTTGTCGAGTTTGCTGCCTGCGTCCGAGCCGGCCACCACGTAATGGGTCTTTTTGCTGACCGAGCCGGCCACCTTGGCCCCAAGCGCTTCCAGCTTTTCTTTGGCCTCGTCGCGGCCCATGCTGGCCAAACTGCCGGTCAGCACAACGGTGACGCCTGACAGCGGCATCTCGGTGGGGGCCAATGCATCGCCTTCGGGCCAGGTCACGCCTGCGCCCCGCAAGGCCTGCACCACCTCGCGGTTGTGCGGCTGTTCAAAAAACGTGCGGATGCTGTGCGCCACCACCGGGCCCACATCGGGCACCTGCAAGAGCGCGTCTTCGCTGGCCAGCATGATGGCGTCGAGTTGCCCGAAATGGCGGGCCAGTTCTTTCGCCGTGGCCTCGCCCACATGGCGAATGCCCAAGCTGAAGACAAAGCGGCCCAAAGTGGTTTGTTTGGAGGCTTCCAGCGCTTGCAGCAGGTTCACCGCCGATTTCTCGGCCATGCGGTCCATGTTGGAGAGGCTGGCCAGTTTCAGGTGGTACAGGTCGGCCAGGGTCTGAACTTGGCCGGTGTCCACCAGTTGGTCCACCAATTTGTCGCCCAAGCCGTCCACATCCATGGCGCGGCGGTGTGCGAAATGCCAAATGGCTTGCTTGCGCTGGGCGCTGCAAAACAGGCCACCGGTGCAGCGGTGGTCGGCCTCGCCCTCTTCCCGCTCGGCCAAACTGCCGCAATCGGGGCAGTGGCTGAGCATGGTGAACTGCGGCGCGCCGGGCGGCCTGCGCGCCAGAACCACCGAGACCACCTCCGGGATCACGTCGCCGGCGCGGCGCACGACCACGGTGTCGCCCACCCGCACGTCTTTGCGGCGGGCTTCGAGTTCGTTGTGCAGCGTGGCATTGGTCACCGTGACGCCGCCCACGAAAACCGGTGCCAACTTGGCCACGGGCGTGAGCTTGCCCGTGCGCCCAACCTGCACATCGATGGCCAGCACGGTGGTCATTTCCTCTTGTGCCGGGTATTTGTGGGCCACGGCCCAACGCGGCTCGCGGCTGACAAAACCCAATTGGGCTTGCAGGGCGCGGTCATTGACTTTGTAGACCACCCCATCGATGTCAAACGGCAAGGCATCGCGCTCAGACGCAATCAGTTGGTGAAACGCCACCAAGCCCGCCGCGCCTTGAACACAGCGCGTTTGGGCGGCCACCGGAAAACCCCATGACTGAAGGTTTTGCAGCATCTCAAAATGCGAGGACCAGTTTGGGCCCCCTTGCGCTTGCGGCGTGGTCTCCCCCAAGCCATAGGCAAAAAAACTCAAAGGCCGCTCAGCGGCAATGGCCGAGTCGAGTTGGCGCACAGCGCCGGCCGCTGCATTGCGCGGATTGACAAAGGTTTTTTCGCCCTTCATGCCTGCGGCAATGCGCTGGCGCTGGCGTTCGTTCAAGGCCTCAAAATCAGACCGCCCCATGTAAACCTCGCCACGCACTTCCAACACATCGGGGGCATCGGACGGCAAGCGCAAAGGGATTTGGCCAATGGTGCGGACATTGGCCGTGACCTCTTCGCCCGATTCGCCATCGCCTCGCGTGGCCGCTTGCACCAGCACCTGATTTTCATAGCGCAGACTCATGGCCAAGCCATCGAACTTCAACTCTGCGACGTAGACCACCTCAGGCTGTGTTTCAGACAAACCCAATTCTTTGCGAATGCGGGCATCGAAGGCTTGCGCCCCGCTGGCTTCGTTGTCGGTTTCGGTGCGAATGCTCAGCATGGGCACTCGGTGCCTGACCACGGCGAAGGCATCAAGCACCCCCGCACCCACCCGTTGAGTGGGTGAATCGGGTGTCAGCAACTCAGGATGGGCCAATTCCAAGGCCTGCAATTGCCTGAACAAACGGTCGTATTCAGCGTCAGGGATTTCCGGTGCGTCAAGGGTGTGGTACGCATGTGCATGCCGATGCAGCGTGTGGCGCAAATGCGCAGCCACTGCCTCAGGCGAGGGGGCTGGCTCGCGACCAGGCCCAGGCACAGTCGGTGGCACAT
>CAMCNQ010000154.1 GCA_945875955.1 Limnohabitans sp. Rim8
TGTGAAGACCCCCACCAAATGCCAGCCAGGAAAGCCACCCGCGGCAATCCACAAGGCGGCCAAGGAAGGCCACAACAACAACAACCAACCCGCTGGACGACTCCAACGGATCAGATCCAAATAAAGCTTGAGTTTGTCAGTCATCCGGGAATTATCCTTGCCGAGATACCGCCAAGCCTCAGGCCCTCAAAGCCTCAAGACAAGCGCGTCACCCCAGGCAGGGGGCAGGCGTAAATGGCGTTGCGCATGGCGGCAATGGCCTCGTAACGGGTGTAGCTGCGACGCCAGGCCAGCACCACACGGCGGGTAGGTGGCTTGCCGCCAGCGGGGTCCACGATGGGCAGGTAGCGCACAGGCGCATCATGCCGGCCACCCGACCGTTTGTGCACCGGCTTGAGCTCGGGCACCGACAAGCGCGGCACCAAGGTCACGCCCATACCGGCTGCCACCATGTGCTTGATGGTCTCCAGGGACGAGCCTTCAAACGTTTTGCGGATGCCCTCGGTCTGGCTGGCATAGCGGGCAAACTCTGGGCAAACTTCCAGCACATGGTCACGAAAGCAGTGCCCATTGCCCAGCAAAAGCATGGTCTCGTTTTTCAGCTGCTCGGGCGTGATGAAGGCCTCTTTGGACAAGGGATGGTTCAAGGGCAAAGCCGCCATGAAGCTTTCGTCATACAAAGGCGCCACCGCCAGCCCCGACTCTGGAAACGGTTCGGCCAAAATGGCGCAGTCGATTTCTCCAGTACGCAGCATCTCCAACAAGCGCACGGTGAAGTTTTCCTGCAGCATCAAGGGCATTTGCGGGATGTCGGTGATGATTTGGCGCACCAGGTCGGGCAACAAATAAGGGCCAATGGTGTAGATCACGCCCAAACGCATGGTGCCAGCCAAGGGGTCTTTGCCGCGTTTGGCGATCTCTTTGATTTCAGCCGCTTGCTCCAGCACGCTTTGTGCTTGGCGCACGATGTCTTCCCCCAAGGGCGTGACCGTCACCTCGCTGGCGCTGCGCTCAAACAGCTTGACCTCCAACTCTTCTTCGAGTTTTTTGATCGCCAATGACAGCGTGGGTTGCGACACAAAGCAGGCTTCAGCCGCCTTGCCAAAATGCTTTTCTCGGGCCACGGCCACGATGTATTTGAGTTCGGTCAAGGTCATGGGCGTTATTTGAACATCAAGCTTTCAAATACTCGGATTTCCCGCCCAACCAACGGCCAATGTGGCGCTCGGCCAAATTGGCGTGTTGGTCCAGCATGTGCGGAGCCAGCGCTCGCGCCCAGTCCAGCAAATGCCCATCGGTTTCCAGATCTGCAAAACGCAGCAAAGGTGCACCCGACTGGCGTGCCCCCAAAAATTCACCCGGCCCGCGAATCTCCAGATCACGCCTTGCAATCTCAAACCCGTCGTTGGTCTCGACCATGGCGCGCAGGCGTTCACGCGCCGTCTCGCTCAGCCGCCCGCCCTCGGGCGTTCCGTAAAGCAACACACAGGCCGATGCCGCAGCGCCCCGGCCCACCCGCCCCCGCAACTGGTGCAACTGGGACAAGCCAAAACGCTCGGCGTGCTCGATCACCATCAAAGAGGCATTGGGCACATCCACCCCCACCTCGATCACCGTGGTGCTGACCAGCACGCCCATCACGCCTGCAGTGAAGAGTTCCATCACCGCTTTTTTTTCGGCCACCGGCATGCGCGAATGCAGCAGGCCCACCATCACGCCTGGCAAGGCTTCGCTCAGGTCGGTGTGGGTTTCAGTGGCATTGGTCAAATCCAGCGCTTCGCTTTCTTCGATCAAGGGGCAGACCCAATACACCTGACGGCCTTGCTGCAGCTGGGCACCAATGCGCTCGACCACCTCATGGCGGCGGTGATCGGACACCACCCGCGTCACGATGGGCGTACGGCCAGGGGGCAGCTCGTCGATCACCGACACATCCAAATCCGCGTAATAGCTCATGGCCAGGGTGCGCGGAATCGGCGTGGCGGTCATCATCAGCATGTGGGGCTCCATGCCTACAGCCTGCATTTTGCTGCGCAAAGCCAAGCGCTGCGCCACGCCAAAGCGGTGCTGCTCATCGATCACCGCCAGCGCCAAGTTCTTGAACTTGACATGCTCTTGAATGACCGCGTGCGTGCCCACCACCAGCGCGGCCTCGCCAGACTCGATCAGCGCCAGCATGGCGGCCCGCTCTTTCTTCTTTTGGCTGCCAATCAACCAAGCCACCTTCACGCCCAAGGGCTCCAACCAGCCCACCAGCTTGGCAAAATGTTGGGTGGCCAAAATTTCGGTGGGGGCCATCAAGGCACACTGCCAGCCGGCGTTCACGGCCACCATGGCCGCCAAGGCCGCCACCACGGTTTTGCCTGAGCCCACATCGCCCTGCAGCAAACGGTGCATGGGCACTTGGCGCGCCAAGTCGTCGGCAATCTCTAGGCCCACGCGTTGCTGGGCCGAGGTCAGTGCAAAAGGCAAAGCGGCCAGCAACTGGCCATACAAACCATGGGCCTTGAGCTTCAGTGCTGGCGCTCGCAACAAATCGCGCTCGCGTTTGGCGGTGAGCTGTGACAGCTGCTGCGCCAGCAACTCCTCACATTTGAGTCGAACCCAGGCCGGGTGGCTGCGGTCTTCCAGCGCCGCCAGCGACACATCGGGCGTGGGATGGTGCAAAAAACGCAAGGCATCTCGCAAAGACCAAGCACCCCGCGGGTCTGGCCAGGCGATACCAGGGGGCAAAGTCTCGCTCAGGTCGGCATGGTTCAAGCCGGTGATCACGGCCCGGCGCAAATAAGCTTGAGCCAAGCCCGCCACCGTGGAATACACCGGGGTCAAGGCCTCGGCCAAGTTGCCGCCCGCCGCCTTGAAAGTCGGGTGCATCATGGTCAGCCCCATGAAGCCGCCCTTCACCTCGCCCCGAGCACGGATGCGGTTGCCCACCGCCAAGGCTTTTTGGTGCGAAGGGTAAAAGCTGAAAAACCGCATCACGCAGGTGTCCGAGCCGTCATCCACCGTGACCAAGAGCTGTCGCCGGGGGCGCAGCGTGATTTCGCAAGCAGTCACGGTGGCCTCGATTTGCGCCACATCGCCCTCCCGCGCATCGCGCAGCTTGACGATGCGGGTCTCGTCCTCGTAGCGCAGGGGCAAGTGCAGCGCCAGATCGATGTCGCGCCTCAAGCCGAGCTTGAGCAAGGCCTTTTGGGGAGCCGAGAGATTTTTAGCAGGCAAAGGCAAAGCAGACATGGCTGCATTGTGCCGTGCGTGGCCGTCCATAGGGCATCATTTGCTGCGCATGCCCGCCACCGTCACGGTCCTTACAGTTTTTCAGTTTCACCCACCTTGGGTTGCCACTTCATCAGTCGCTTTTCAAGCTTGCCGACCAACGCGTCAAGCCCCAGAGCAAATGCCGTCAACACCAAGATGCCCGCCATCACGGTGTTGATGTCAAAAGTACCCTCTGCTTGCAAAATCAAATACCCCACGCCCTGACTGGAGCCCAGGTACTCGCCCACCACCGCGCCGACAAAGGCCAGGCCCACCGAGGTATGCAGCGAGCTGAACACCCAACTGGTGGCGCTGGGCAGGTACACATGGCGCAGCAACTGGCGCTGGTTGGCCCCCAGCATGCGGGCATTGGCCAAGACCACCGGACTGACCTCCTTGACCCCCTGGTAGACATTGAAGAACACAATGAAGAACACCAGCGTCACGCCCAAGGCGACTTTGGAGCCCATGCCCAAGCCAAACCAAACCGCAAAAATTGGGGCCAAGATGATCCTGGGCATGGAATTGAGGGCCTTGATATAAGGCTCCAAAATGGCCGAGGCCATGGGCGACAAGGCCAACCACAGCCCACCGAGCAAACCCGTGCTTGCCCCAATGGCAAAGGCCATCAGGGTCTCCATCAAGGTCACAACCAGGTGTTGGTAGATGTTGGCATCCACGACAAACCAGACCCAGATGCGTTCAAAAATCTGCAAGGGCTCGCCAAAGAAAAAAGCTGCCTGCCGGGCGTTGTCAAACATGAAATGGGGAACCAGTCCGGGCTTGGTCAACACATGCCACAGCACAAACAACACCACCAAAATACCGATTTGCCAGACCCGCACGTTGCCGGGCCGGGGTTTGATCCAATTCCACATCTTGTACCTCAGGCTGCTTTATGCAGTTGTTGCTGATAGCCCTTGAGGACTTCGTCGCGAAGCACCCCCCAAATGGCACGGTGCAGTTCAATGAAACGAGGCGTCATTTTGATTTCGGCCACATCGCGCGGGCGGGGCAGATCGATGTTGAATTCCCCAATCGGGTGCGAGGCAGGGCCAGCGCTGAGCACCACGACCCGGTCACTCATGGCGATGGCTTCGTCCAGATCGTGCGTGATGAACAACACCGATTTCTTTTTCGATTGCCATATATCGAGGACCTCATTTTCCATCAGTTGACGGGTCTGAATGTCCAGTGCAGAAAAGGGCTCGTCCATGAGGATGATGTCGGGGTCGAGCACCAGCGTTTGGGCCAGCGATGCCCGTTTGCGCATGCCCCCACTCAGTTGGTGCGGGTAACGGTCACCAAAGCCACCCAAACCCACTCGTCGCAACCAGTCTTGCGCCTGCGCGCTGGCCTGGCCCGCATCAAGACCGCGGAACTCCAAACCCGCTGAAACGTTTTGCAAAGCCGTGCGCCAGGGCATCAAACTTTCGGTTTGAAACATGTAGCCCGCACGCGCATTCACCCCCACCAGCGGTTTGCCATAAATCAAGACCTTTCCTTGACTGGGTGTCAGCAGGCCAGCGGCCATGTTCAGCAAGGTGCTTTTTCCACACCCTGTAGGCCCGACCACACTGACAAACTCGCCCTCGGCAACCGAAAGCGAGACATCCTGGACGGCGGTGTAACGCTGGCCGGGCGCATCTTGGCTGACAAAAGTACAGCTGACGCCTTGCAAGGCGATTGTTGGGGGTCGCAATTCAAACCTTGGGGTACTTGGCATTGGCCTTTTTCACAAAGTCATTGGTGTACACCGCATTCAAATCCAGTTTGGACTCGCCGAGTTTGGCATCGACACTGACCAATGCACGCAGGGCCGTCTCAGCGCCTTTGGCTGGAAAGAGCCCATTGGTCGACATGGCTTGTTTCGCCGACAAGAAGCCATCAATGTAGACGGCACGATCGCCCAGCAGGTAGCTCTCAGGAACCACTTTGATGATGTCGCCGCCACCGGCTTCTTGAATCCATTTGTTGGCGCGGACCATGGCATTGGTCAGGGCTTGCACGGTTTGTGGGTTTTTATCCAGAAAGGCTTGCGGTGCGTACAGGCAACCTGCGGGCATGGGGCCCCCAAAGACCTTTTCAGCCTCGGCCACGTTGCGGGTGTCGGTGACAATTTTCAAGTCGCCCGAGCGGGTCAGCAAGGTGATCACCGGATCCAGGTTGCTCATGGCATCAATCTGCCCAGAACGCATGGCCGCCACAGCACCGCTGGCGGCGCCAACACCGATGAAACTCACATCAGACGGTTTGAGTCCGGCCTTGGCCAAGACAAAATTGGCCAGCACATTGGTGGAGCTGCCCGGAGCCGTAACGCCTATTTTTTTGCCCTTGAGGTCAGCCACGGATTTGAAGTTGGGCATGGTCTTGGGATTGGTGCCCAACACAATTTGTGGAGCTGCCCCTTGCAAGACAAAGGCACGCATGGCTTGGCCTTTGGCCTGCATGTTGATGGTGTGCTCAAATGCACCCGAGACCACATCGGCACTGCCGCCCACGACGGCTTGCAAGGCGCGCGAACCACCAGAAAAATCCACAATGGTCACGTCCAGGCCTTCGGCCTTGAAGTACCCCAACTGCTCTGCAATCGTCAAGGGCAAGTAGTAAAACAAATTCTTCCCACCGACAGCGATGCTGAGCTTGGGTTTTTCCAAGCTTTGGCTGTTGGCCACAAGGGGCCATGCGGCGGTGGCCAAGCTGGCTGCAACAAATTGGCGGCGTTGAATGCGCATGAAAATCTCCAGATGGGTTGAACCATTCATTTTTGCACAGCCCGTATGGCACACACCCCCGAGGATTCCCCACTCAAGCAATTGTTGCCCGTGCCTTTAAGTGCAATGGGCATGAGAAAATAAGTCCTTCTTTCACTTCGAACGGGCCTGTCCGGCCCTGAAGCATGGCCTCTACCTTTCCATCCCGCAAATACACGCTCAGTGACTTCGACTTCGTACTCCCTCCCGAACTGATCGCACAACACCCAACGGCCGAACGCAGCAGTTCGCGGTTGCTGGACGGCACATTGACCACCGTGGTGGACCGCATTTTTCGCGATCTGCCTGGCCTGCTCAACCCGGGTGATTTGCTGGTGTTCAACGACACCAAGGTGGTCAAGGCGCGCATTTTTGGCGAGAAGGCCTCGGGCGGAAAATTGGAATTGCTGATCGAACGCGTGCTGCCGGGCCACCAAGTGGTGGCGCACATGAAGGTCAGCAAGAAGCCCCTGCTGGGCGGCAAGATGTTCATGGCCGGAGGCGTGCGCCACGGTGGTTTTGATGCCGAGCTGCTTGGTCGCTGGCCGGATCAAAACGGCCCCCTGTTTCACCTGCAACTGAGCGACGAACCCCATGCGCTGATGGAAAAGCACGGCGTTGTGCCACTGCCGCCCTACATTGAGCGCCCAGCGGGCACTGCCGAGCATGCCGACACCGCAGAAGACGCAAGGCGTTATCAGACCGTGTTTGCGCGGGCACCGGGGGCAGTGGCAGCCCCCACGGCGGCGCTGCATTTTGACGAAGGGGTTTTGTCGGCCCTTGCCGGGCGCGGTGTGCAAACGGCCAGCGTGACGCTGCATGTGGGCGCAGGCACCTTCCAGCCGGTCAAGACCGAGAACATCGCCGAGCACACCATGCACAGCGAGTGGTACGAAGTGCCCCAGGACACGCAGCAGGCCATTGCGGCCTGCAAAGCACGCGGCGGCAAGGTGTTGGCCGTAGGCACCACCACCGTGCGCACCCTGGAGTCTTGGGCCCAATCGGGCCAAGCCAGCGCAGACACCCAAATTTTCATCACCCCGGGCTTTGAGTTCAAAGTGGTCGACCACCTGATCACCAACTTTCACCTGCCCAAAAGCACGCTGATGATGCTGGTCAGCGCCTTTGCGGGTTACGAGCACATCATGGCCTTGTACCGCCACGCGATCGCGAACCAATACCGGTTTTTCAGCTATGGCGATGCGATGCTGCTGACCAGAACGCGTTGAAGTAGCACCGTCAAGCCGCAGCCCTGCTCTTTCGGACT
>CAMCNQ010000155.1 GCA_945875955.1 Limnohabitans sp. Rim8
TTGGAGCCTGAAGATGGCTTTGGCGACTTTGATGAGAACCTGCTGTTTCTGGAGCCCTTGGCTTTGTTCCCAGCAGGCTTAGAGCCTGGCCTGACCATAGAGGGAACGGCTTTGCCAGAGGGCTGCAACCCCGACGCACCGCGCAATGCGCTGTATACCGTGACCGAGATTTACCCCGAACACGTGGTTCTGGACGCCAACCACCCGCTGTCGGGCATCGCTTTGCGTTTGCGCCTGAAAGTCGAATCGGTGCGCGAGCCCACCGAGGCCGAGGTGGGCCAAGGCAGCTGCGGCACTGGCTTTTTCAAAATCGAAGTGGGCGACGAAGGCACACCCACCGGGCCCACCTTGCACTGAGCTTTGGCCAAGCGCTCTGCCTGGGGGCTGACAGATGCTTTTAAAGGCCAGTGGCAAATCATGGTGATGTAAGGGTTTGTTTATTTTTTGCCGGTAGAGCCATAACCGCCCTCGCCGCGCTCGCTGGCCTGAGCAAACTCGCTGACCACGTTGAAAGTGGCCTGAACCACGGGAACAATCACCATTTGGGCGATGCGCTCCATGGGCTGGATGGTGAAGGCGACATCGCTGCGGTTCCAGGCGCTGACCATCAATTGGCCTTGGTAATCGCTGTCGATCAAACCCACCAAGTTGCCCAAGACAATGCCGTGCTTGTGGCCCAGACCCGAGCGCGGCAGCAGCATGGCGGCATAAGCCGCGTCTTTCAGATGCACCGCGATGCCCGTTGGCACCAGATGCCAGGCGTTGGGCTCCAGTGTCAGCGGCGCGTCCAGGCAGGCGCGCAAATCCAATCCGGCACTGCCGGGGGTGGCATAGGCCGGCAGCTGCTCGGCCATGCGGGGGTCGATGATTTTCAGGTCGATGTTCATGGGCTCTCCAAAGGGGTGGGATGGCGTTTGGCGCAGGTCTTTGGCCTGCGCCAGCAGGGCTTAGCCCAAACGTTGTGCAATCTCGGCGATCAGCGCCACCGCCAAGCTCTGCTTGCTGGCGTGGGGCAACTCGCGCGCGCCATGTGCATCCACCAGCAGCAAGGCGTTGTCGTCTTGCCCAAAGGTGGCCGGGCCGATGTTGCCCACCAGCAGTGGCACGCCTTTGCGCAGGCGCTTGGCGGTGGCATGGGCCAGCAAGTCATGGCTTTCGGCCGCAAAGCCTACGCAAAAAAGCGCGCCCGTTTGTGCCGCAGCCGACTGGGCCACGGCGGCCAAGATGTCGGGGTTCTCTACAAAGCTCAGCTCGGGCGTTTGGCCTGAGCCGTCTTTTTTGATTTTCTGATCGGCTAAGTTGGAAGGGCGCCAATCGGCCACCGCCGCCGTGGCCACAAACACACCGTGGCTGGGCACATGGGCCTGCACGGCTTGCAGCATGTCGCGGGCAGATCGCACATTCACACGCTTCACGCCCCGGGGTGTGGCCAGGCTGACCGGGCCGGCCACCAGCGTCACGTTGGCACCTGCCAAGCGCGCGGCGCGGGCAATGGCAAAACCCATCTTGCCGCTTGACAAGTTGGTGATGCCGCGCACCGGGTCTATGGCTTCGTAGGTGGGCCCGGCTGTGACCAGCACCGACTGACCCGTCAGCAATTGAGGTGTGAAAAAAGCTTCGAGATCTTCGAGAATGTCCTCGGCTTCCAACATGCGGCCATCGCCGGTTTCGCCGCAGGCTTGGTCGCCCTGCCCCACATCCAGCACATGGATGCCATCGGCCTTGAGCTGCGCCACGTTGCGCTGCGTAGCGGGGTTATTCCACATTTCGCGGTTCATGGCCGGGGCCACGACCAAGGGCACTTTGTCGATGGGACGGGCCAGGCACATGAGGCTGAGCAGTTCGTCCGCACCGCCGTGGAGCAGTTTGGACATGAAATTGGCACTGGCCGGAGCCACAACAATCGCATCGGCCTCGCGGCTCAGATTGATGTGGGCCATGCTGTTGGCTTCACGCGGGTCCCACTGCGAGGTGTAGACCGGCCGTCCCGACAAGGCCTGCATGGTGACGGCCGTCATGAATTGTTCCGCCGCTTCGGTCATCACGACTTGCACCGTGACGCCCGCCTTGACCAAGGCGCGGCAGAGTTCAGCGGACTTGTAAGCGGCAATGCCACCCGACAAGCCCAAAACGATGTGTTTTCCAGCCAATGTGCTCATGCTGAGAAATGTAGCAGACGTGACTGTCTATAATCACGATTTCCACCTACCGGGGGCTGAAAGCCCCCGTCTTGGACATGACCAAATTCGTCTTCGTCACCGGCGGTGTGGTGTCTTCCCTGGGCAAGGGAATCGCCTCCGCATCGCTCGCCGCACTCCTTGAATCGCGCGGCCTGTCCGTCACCCTGATCAAACTTGACCCCTACCTCAACGTGGACCCTGGCACCATGTCGCCCATCCAACATGGCGAGGTGTTTGTGACCGACGACGGTGCCGAGACCGACCTGGACTTGGGCCACTATGAGCGCTTCATCAACACCCGGATGAAGAAGGCCAACAACTTCACAACAGGCCAGATTTACAAAAGCGTGCTTGAAAAAGAGCGCCGCGGCGACTACTTGGGCAAAACCGTGCAGGTGATTCCCCACGTCACCAACGAAATCCAAGATTTCGTCAAACGCGGTGCCGGTTACGGCACGCCAGAAGCGGTGGATGTGGCGATTGTGGAAATCGGTGGCACCGTGGGCGACATCGAATCGCTGCCTTTTTTGGAAGCGGTGCGCCAACTGAGCTTGCGCCTGGGGCCCAACAATTCGGCCTTTGTTCACCTGACCTACGTGCCTTGGATTGCGGCTGCCGGCGAACTCAAAACCAAGCCCACCCAACACACGGTGCAAAAACTGCGCGAAATCGGCATACAGCCCGACGCCTTGCTGTGCCGTGCCGACCGCTACATTCCGGACGATGAACGCGACAAAATCTCGCTGTTTACCAACGTGCAAAGCTGGGGCGTGATCTCCATGCCCGACATGGACACCATTTACAAGGTGCCTCGCGTTCTGCACGAGCAAGGGCTGGACGGCCTGATCTGCGACAAACTGCGTCTGAGCACGCCACCGGCCAACCTCAAACGCTGGGATGATTTGGTGCACGACACCGAGCACCCGCAGGGTGAAGTCACGATTGCCATGGTGGGCAAGTACGTGGAGCTGTCTGACAGCTACAAATCGGTCAACGAAGCCCTCAAGCACGCCGGCATGCGCAACCATGTGCGCGTCAAGATCGAACACATCGACTCGGAAACCATCACCCCCGAAACCGTGGCTTGTCTTGCCCGCTTCGACGGCGTGCTGGTCCCAGGTGGCTTTGGCAAACGGGGCGTGGAAGGCAAGATAGAAACCGCGCAATTTGCCCGCACCCACCAACTGCCTTACCTGGGCATTTGCTTAGGGATGCAGGTAGCGACCATCGAATATGCCCGCCATGTGGCCGGCATGACGGGCGCCAACAGCACCGAGTTCGAACCCGAAACCCCGTTTCCCGTGATCGCGCTGATCAACGAATGGAAAGACGCCGATGGCTCCATACAGGTGCGCGACGCCCATTCCAATCTGGGCGGCACCATGCGCCTGGGGGCGCAAAGCTCGGATGTGGCCAAAGACACCTTGGCACACCAAATCTATGGCGATGTGGTCACCGAACGCCACCGCCACCGCTACGAAGCCAACGTCAATTACCTGGACGATTTGCGCAAAGCTGGCTTGGTGATATCGGCTTTGACACAGCGCGAACAGCTGACTGAAATCGTCGAATTGCCCCAAAGCGTTCACCCTTGGTATGTGGGTGTGCAATTCCACCCCGAATTCAAGTCCACCCCTTGGAATGGGCATCCGCTGTTCAACGCCTTTGTGAAAGCGGCCGTGGCGCACAAGTCCAAGGCCTGAGCAAGCCAAACAGCCGAGGAGCCGAGATGAAACTTTGCGGATTTGAGGTTGGCCTGCACCGGCCCTTGTTCCTGATTGCAGGGACATGCTCGATCGAGGGCCTTCAAATGTCCATCGAGGTGGCCGGTCGGCTCAAAGAAATCTGCACGGGTCTGGGCATCCCCTTGATTTACAAAGGTTCGTTTGACAAAGCCAACCGTTCATCGGGCAACACCCAACGCGGCGTCGGCATGGACGCGGGTCTGAAAATCTTGGATGAAGTGCGCCACCAAATTGGCGTGCCCATCCTCACCGATGTGCACGACGAATCGCAGGTCAAAACCGTGGCCAGCGTGGTGGATGTGCTGCAAACCCCGGCCTTTTTGTGCCGCCAAACCGATTTCATCCGCGCCGTGGCGCAATCGGGCAAGCCGGTCAACATCAAGAAGGGCCAGTTTTTGGCCCCTTGGGACATGCAAAACGTGATCGACAAAGCCCGCAGCGCCGCGCGCGAAGTGGGCCTGCCCGAAGACCACTTTCTGGCGTGTGAGCGCGGCGTGAGCTTTGGCTACAACAATCTGGTGGCCGACATGACCAGTCTGGCCGAGATGCGCAAAACCGGCGCGCCAGTGGTGTTTGATGTGACCCACTCGGTGCAAAAGCCCGGCGGCCAAGGCACCAGCAGCGGCGGCGCCCGCGAGATGGTGCCTGTGCTGGCGCGCGCTGGGGTTGCCGCAGGCCTGGCCGGTCTGTTCATGGAAACCCACCCCAAACCGGCTGAGGCCTGGTCCGATGGCCCCAATGCGGTCCCTTTGGGCCGCATGAAGGCCTTGTTGGAAACCTTGGTGCAGCTTGATGCCATCACCAAAAAGAACCCGTTTTTAGAGGACGATTTTTCATGAGCGGCTACATCATTGCCCACGTTCAGGTGACCAACCCTGTGCAGTACGAAGAGTACAAAACATGGTCCACAGCCGCCATCAAAACCGCAGGTGCCGAGGTCTGCGTTCGGGGCGGTCAGGTGCAAGTGCTGGAAGGCGACTGGACCCCGGAGCGCATCGTCATCCTGAAGTTTCCTTCCTTTGATGCCGCCAAAGCCTTTCACGAATCACCCGAATACCTCAAAGCCCGCCAAGCGCGCGAAGGTGCCGCCATCATGCGCATGGTGGCCGTAGAAGGCCTTTAAGTCGCTGGCGGGTCCATCCCCATTTTTATTTTTCATTTTTTGAGAGAGTCCCACCATGAGTGCAATCGTTGATATCGTCGGCCGAGAAATTTTGGACAGCCGAGGCAACCCCACCGTCGAATGCGACGTGCTGCTCGAGTCAGGCGTGATGGGCCGCGCCGCCGTGCCCTCGGGCGCGTCCACCGGCAGCCGCGAAGCCATTGAGTTGCGTGATGGCGACAAAAGCCGTTACCTGGGCAAAGGCGTGCTCAAAGCGGTGGAGCACATCAACACCGAAATCTCCGAAGCCGTGTTGGGCCTGGATGCTTCCGAGCAGGCCTTTTTGGACCGCACCCTGATCGATCTGGACGGCACCGACAACAAAAGCCGACTGGGTGCCAACGCCATACTGGCCGTGTCCATGGCAGTGGCCCGGGCTGCGGCCGAAGAGTCGGGTCTGCCTTTGTACCGTTATTTTGGTGGCATGAACGGCAACCAGTTGCCCGTGCCCATGATGAATGTCATCAACGGCGGTGCGCACGCCAACAACAACCTGGACTTGCAAGAGTTCATGATCATCCCCGTGGGTGCACCGTCGTTTCGCGAAGCCGTGCGTTGGGGCGCTGAGGTCTTCCATGCCCTGAAAAAAATCATCCACGACAAAGGCATGAGCGTTGCCGTGGGCGACGAAGGTGGCTTTGCCCCGAATATTGAAAACCACGAAGCCGCCATCCGCATGGTGCTCGACGCCATCGCCGCTGCGGGTTACAGCGCCGGGGAGCAAATCGCCATCGGGCTGGACTGCGCCGCCAGCGAGTTTTACAAGGACGGCCAATACGTGCTGGCCGGTGAAGGCGGGGTTTCACTGACGTCCGCGCAGTGGACCGACATGCTGGCCACTTGGTGCGACAAGTACCCCATCATCAGCATCGAAGACGGCATGGCCGAAAACGACTGGGAGGGCTGGAAAATTTTGACCGACCGTTTGGCCAAAAACGTGCAGATTGTGGGTGACGACCTGTTTGTGACCAACACCAAGATCTTCAAAGAAGGCATAGACAAAGGCATCGCCAACTCTATCCTGATCAAGATCAACCAGATCGGCACCCTGACCGAAACCTTTGAAGCCATCGAGATGGCCAAGCGCGCGGGCTACACCGCCGTGATCAGCCACCGCTCGGGCGAAACCGAAGACAGCACCATCGCCGACATCGCCGTGGGCCTCAATGCCGGTCAAATCAAAACCGGCTCCATGAGCCGATCGGACCGCATGGCCAAGTACAACCAGCTGCTGCGCATTGAGGAAGACTTGGGCGAAGTGGCCGTCTACCCTGGCCGCGCCGCCTTTTACAACCTGCGTTAAACGCCATGGGCAAGCGCATCGTCCCCTGGGTGCTGATCGCCTTGTTGGCCATGGTGCAGGCCCAACTGTGGTTTGGCCGGGGCGGTTTGCCTGCTGTTGCAGAGTTGGAGCGCGAGTTGAACGCCCAAAAAGTGGCCAACGAAGCGGCCCGACGACAAATTGAGCAACTCAGCGCCGAAGTCAACGACCTCAAAGAAGGCTTGAACATGGTGGAGGAGCGGGCTCGCCATGAGCTGGGTATGGTCAAGCCCAACGAAATCTTCGTCCAGATCGCCAAATGATGTCCAGCACCGAGATCGCCGGTTTTGTGATGGCCTTGGTGATGGTGGTCTGCAGCATCAAAGAGCTGCACTGGAGTTGGCCACTGGCGATGGCCAGTTCAGTCCTTTACTTTTTTGTCTTCAAAGACAGTCGGCTTTACGCAGAAGCGGGCCTGCAGGTGGTGTTTGCCACATTGGCTTTGTGGGGCTGGTGGCAGTGGCTGCGCAAGCCAAACGAGGCGCAAGCTACCCTTGTGATTCAGCGCCTGTCTGCGCGTGGTTGGTGGCGGGTGGTCATCGCCAGTGCCGTGTTGTGGCCTGCACTGGCTTTGAGCTTGCAACACTTCACCGACAGCGATGTCGCCTGGTGGGATGCCCTGCCCACAGCCCTCAGCCTGGTCGGCCAAGTCCTTTTGGGGCGCAAATACATTGAAAACTGGCTGGTCTGGTTGGTGGTCAACGTGATCAGCGTGGCGCTTTTTGCGCACAAAGGGCTTTGGTTGACCTGCGTGCTGTATGCATTGTTCACGGCCATGAGCGCATGGGGCTGGCGCGCGTGGCAGCGCAAGCTGAAACTGCAACTGCAAGTGGCATGAACCGGGTGCAGCGCATCGC
>CAMCNQ010000156.1 GCA_945875955.1 Limnohabitans sp. Rim8
GAACTGCAGCATGTAGGCCAGGTACTCGGGCTCAAGCAGGTCGTTGATGCCCACGATCTCGATGTCCTTGAAGTTTTGCACCGCGGCGCGAAACACCATGCGGCCAATGCGGCCAAATCCGTTGATGCCAATTTTGAGGCCCATGTTTCTCTTTCTTTCATACATTAGGGTAGACGCGCCAGCGCGTGTGTGCAAACCAGCGACAAGACCATCGTACCGAAAACAGACCACAGCTTGGCATGCTGTTGCGGCGGGTGAGTTTGGTAGGGGTTTCGTAACTGCTGTGACACTAAATTTTAGCCGCCATGGCTATCAACAGCTTTCGCACCTTTTGGGTTTGTATTTTTAACTTTGAGCAGGTGTGGTTTGCTCAAAAGCGGGGCGTTGCCAGCGGTTCTTGGGTTCGGCCCAACAGGCGTTGCCACAGCCAAGGCAGCGCCTGGGCCAAGTCGGGGCGCATGGCCAATTGCCGAATGGGCGCAGTGCCCACTTCACTGTGTGCGCCCAAGTCGAAGCTGAACGAATACGTGGGCTCTTGGCCCATGCGCAAGTCGGTCAGGAGCACCCGGCCATCGCCCGAGGTTTGCATTTTGAAAAAACCTTGGCTGAATGCCGCGATGTGCACAACGGCGTCCACCTCGGCATACCTGGCAATCAGGTCAGCGCCGCGTGGATGGGCTGTCCAGCGCACACGGGCCTCAGGGTCGAACAAAGAGTAATGGCCTTCGTAATAGGTATCGCTTGTGGTGGCAACCACGCGCCAAAGCACGGTGTTAAATGGCGTTGGCGTGACCAGCAAAGAACCTTCAGAGATCTGGGGCGCTGGCAAGGACGCACTGGCGATGGTGCGCACATGTTGCTGCACCAGCATGCCCCATGCGAGGTAAGCCGTGCTGAACGCCAGCCCCACGGCATTCCATGTCAGTCCGACTTGGTGTTGAAGCGCCAATGCAGCGACAGTGCCCACGATCAAGGGCAGGGTGTAAATGGGGTCGATGATGAAGATGCTGCCCACGGCGTAGGGGTGGTGGGTGAATGGCATGAGCAGCTGGGTGCCATAAACCGTCATGTTGTCCAGCAAGGGGTGCGTGACCAAGACCAAGAACATGGCAAGCCACCAGCGGTTGAACACATGGCCCCAAGTCCAGCGGGGCGACTGGCTTTGGATCAAGCCGGCGGCGGCGGGGGCCTTGATGGCATCGGCCAAGGCAGGCCTGCCGGATGCCAGCCAAGCCATCCAGGCCAGCAAGGGTGAAAACAGCGTCAAGTAAAACAGCGAATGCGTCTCGGCGCGGTGGCGCACCATGTTGAGCACGGGGTTGCCGTGGTTGATCACCACATCCAGGTCGGGCAGGGTGCCGCCAATGGCACCCCACAAAGCGGCCTTCCAAACCGCTGTGCGTCTACCCATCACGGCAACGCTCAGGGCGGAGCCAAGTGCAATTTGTGTCAAAGAATCCATGCTGGCAATGTAGCGGGCCTTGCAATGCCTTGCACCGCATGCGTTTAAAAGGGCGCGGGGATCTGGGTGCATGCGCATGTCTGCTTCAGGGTTGATACGCTGTTCTCCAGCAGGGTTTGTATGTTCAGATCGTGCCTAGGCTTGAAAGGCAGCCGTGTCCTGTGCATGCGCTTGCCGAAAAGCCCCTTGAAAAAATCAGCGGAGGCATGCATGGAATTTGATTACGTGATTGTGGGCGGGGGATCGGCCGGTTGTGTGCTGGCCGGGCGTTTGAGTGAGGACCCCTCGGTGCGTGTGGCCTTGCTGGAGGCGGGGCCGCCAGACACCAGCGCGCTGATCCACTGCCCGGCCGGCATTGCCGCCATGGCGCGGGTCAAAAGTGTTTCACAGCCACTGGAAACCGTGCCGCAACCTGGCTTGTATGGCCGCAAGGGCTACCAGCCCAGGGGCCGCACCCTGGGCGGCTCCAGCTCCACCAATGCGATGGTCTACATACGTGGTCAGCATGCCGATTACGACCAGTGGGCAGACATGGGCAACCCGGGCTGGGCTTGGTCAGACGTGCTGCCCTACTTTCTCAAGGCCGAACACAACGAACGCCTGCAAGACGCCTGGCACGGCCAGCATGGCCCGCTCAATGTGGCGGATTTGCAAAGCCCCAACGTGTTTTCCAAGCGCTTTGTAGAGGCGGGCTTGCAAGCGGGTTTTGCGCACAACCCCGACTTCAACGGGGCTCAGCAAGAGGGCGTGGGCCTCTACCAGGTGACGCATAAAAATGGCGAACGGTTCAGCGCCGCCAAGGCCTACCTGACGCCCCACCGCAACCGCCCCAACCTGCATGTGATGACCGATGCCACGGCCCAGCGCATCTTGCTGCAAGGCCAAGTGGCCCGCCAAGTGCAAGTGCTGCACGGCGGTCAAGAAAAGACCTTGACCGCGCTGCGCGAGGTGATTGTGTGCGGCGGAGCCTTCCAGTCGCCTGCCTTGCTCATGCGCTCGGGCATTGGCCCGGCCGAACACCTGCAGGCCATGGGCATTGACACCGTGCTGGACTTGCCAGGTGTGGGGGCCAACTTGCACGACCATCCCGATGTGGTCTTGGTGGCCGATGCACCCGACACCGCCTTGTTTGGGGTTTCGCCCATGGGGGCTTGGAATTTACTCAAAGGCGTGTGGGATTGGCGGCAACGCCGCCAAGGCACATTGACCACCAACTTTGCCGAAGCCGGTGGTTTTTTCAAAAGCTCACCCGAGCGGGTGCGGGCCGACATCCAGCTGCATTTCGTGGTGGCCAAGTTGATCGACCATGGCCGCAAGCCCAGCATGGGCCACGGCTATTCGCTGCACGTGTGCCTGCTGCAGCCCCAAAGCCGTGGCACGGTGCGCTTGGCCAGCACCGACGCGCAGGTGCCGCCGCTGATTGACCCGCAGTTTTTGACGCACGCAGACGACATGGCCCAGATGCTGGCCGGTGTGCGCCATGCGCAGCGCATCATGCAAGCACCAGCGCTGAGCGCCCACGGCCAAGAGTGGGCCGCATCGACCAATGCGCAAACCGACGCCCAACTGGAACACTGGATTCGCCAAAACGCCGACACCATTTACCACCCGGTGGGCACCTGCCGCATGGGGCAAGACGCGATGGCCGTGGTCGACCCCAAGCTGTGCGTGCGGGGCATTCAGGGCCTGCGAGTGGTGGATGCCTCGGTCATGCCCAGCGTGCCCAGTGGCAACACCAATGCCCCCACCATCATGTTGGCCGAAAAAGCCGCCGATTTGATCAAGGCCGCAGCGCTCTGAGCGCTGGCCGTGCATGGCCAGCAAGCTTCAGGGGTTTGGCGTGGGGCCTTTGGCCCAAGCCATCAGGGCCAACAAGCCCAAGGCCATGCCGATGTGCAAAAGATCACCGGGCAACAAGGGTGGCGCATGCCATTTGGCGGCGAAGGCCGACAGTGCCAGCAGCAGCAACAGGCCGCCCAAAGCCGCGAGTTTTTCGCGGCGTTGCAGGCCCAGCAACAAAATGCAGAGGGCCGACAACAGCGCGCACACGGCGGTCCAGACTTTGAGCTGGGCCACCATCACCAGCAAGATGCACAAGGTGGCGGTGACGATGGCAAAGATCCATGCAAAGCGCCGCTGTGTGGCGACCGCGCTGTCTGGCTGAACCACGGCCATGGCCAGCAGAGGCAGGCCCACCCCAGCGCCCAGCATGGAGAAAAATTGGTGCAGCGAGGGCATGGGTGCCAGCCCCGAAAAACGCAAAGCGCCCAAGCTGGCCGCCGCGGCCAAAAGCCAGCCGCTCATGCGCAAGGCGGGCCTGTGGGGGCCTGCGCCCATGGCCAAACCCAAGGCCACCAGGGCCAACAAGCCATCAAACAGTGCGGGCAGGTTCATGCGGCATCCATTGGGCGCAGCGGTTTGTAAGGGGCGCTGTCGCGCTGCAGCAAGAACAAGAGGCTCAAAGACGCCAGCAGGCTGACCAGCGCGGCGCCGCGCACGGCCAGCGGCACCGGGTAAAACCAAAGGCCTGCGGCCAAAGGCGCCAGCATCAGCAAGCAACGGGCGGCTTCAAGCTTGATGGCACCCGTGCGCCCTTCAAAGATGCGGCTCAAAAAGGCCGTGTTGAGCACGATCATGGCGGTGAACGCCGTGCGGGCTGGCCAGCTCAAGTCGGGGGCCACCCGCAGCAACTCGATCACCAGGGCCAACACAAGCCCTGAAGCCAGCCAACCGTAAACCGTTTGCCAGCGTGTCACGGGTGTTTCAAAGCGCCGCGCGTTCAGCGCCGGTGGCGTCTCTGGCCTGCTGGCCTTGACCAGGCCCGGAGGGGCAAACACCACATGGAGTTTCTCGCCCAAGCCCTTGGCACTGCGCATGTCGCGCCAAAGGGTGGCGTAGTTCTTGAAGTTGCCCCATACCGGGTTCCAGCTGTTCAGGGGACTCAAGGTGCCGTAGACCACGGGCTCGGCGTCGCGCTCTTCGGTGTAAGTGCCAAACAAACGGTCCCAGATGATCAGGGTGCCGCCGTAGTTTTTATCGATGCAGTAGTCGTTGCGGCCATGGTGGCAGCGGTGGTTGGAGGGCGTGACGAAGACGCGGTCTAGCCAGCCGAGTTTGCCCACCAAGCGGGTGTGGCTCCAAAACTGGTACAGTGCGCTGACCAAGGCGGTGATGACGAACACTTTGACGGGAATGCCCACGATGGCCATGGGCAGGTAAAAAACCCAGTAAAAAACCTGGTTGGTCCATGATTGCCGCAGCGCGGTGGTCAGGTTGTACTCTTCGCTGGAGTGGTGGACCACGTGCGAGGCCCACAGCAAGTTCACTTCATGGCCGCTGCGGTGGGCCCAATAGTAGAAAAAGTCGTACATGAAAAAGGCCAGCACCCAGACGGCGGGGTTTTTGAGGTCCCATTCAAAAACCGCCACCTGGTCCACCACCAAGGCGTAGACAAACACCGACATCAGTTTCAAAACCGAGCGTATGGTCTCGCTGATGAAGCCAATGTTCAGGCTGGTCACCGCGTCGTGGAAACGGTGGACCTGTTGACCTGTTCTTTTGGCGACCAGATATTCCAGCGCAATAAAACCCAAAAAAAACGGGATGGCGTAAAGAATGAGGCTCATGAAAACACGTGTCCTGGTTGGAAAAAGACGCCTTCACGCGTGTGTCAAACTCCGCAAAGGCTGTTGCAACAGTCTCAAAGAAATGGCGCAACAAGAATGTCGGCTGGACGACAAACACCGATCAAAGACACCATGACAAACCCTAATTCAGACCCGGATGTGCGTGAGCGCTTGGCGTCAACGGTCTTTGGTGCCGTGGGCAGCGAGGCGCTGGACGACATGGTGCGGGTGGCGCGCATCGAGCATTTCAAGCGCCCCAGCTTGCTCAGTGCCGCAGGCGAGCGGCCCCATCATTTGCGCCTGGTGTTGTCGGGTCACATTCAGGTCATTGCCCGCCATGTATCGGGCTCAGAAATCGTGGTGGGCCACATCACCCCGGGTGGCTGGGCCACGTGGCTGTCGGTTTTCATGGACCAAGCGCCCGCGCAAGATTTTTACAGCAGCGCCTCGGCCAGTTGCCTGACCTTGCCAATCGAAGAGGTCCGCGCGTTTTGTGTTCGCCATCCCCAGACCTACCCCATGATCATCCGGATGATTGGCCACCGCATGCGCTTGCTGATTGAATGGACGGGCCAGTCGGTGCTGGCCGCACCGGTGCAGCGCATGGCCAAACTGCTGAGCATATTGGCCCAGGAGCAGCAGCCGGCTGCGGGCCAAGGCAGCATCACCTTGCACGTGACCCAGGCCAGACTGGCCATCCAGGCGCGCTGTTCCAGGCAAACGGCCAACCAGTTGTTGCACCAGTTGGAGCAGCGCGGCTTGATCGTTTCCGCCTATGGCCAGTTTGCCATTCCCGATTGGTCTCGCTTGGACAAATTTGCCGACGGTGACCCTGAGGCGGCCGCAAGGCCAAACGACTGACTCACCTTTGGCAAAAGCAGGCGCAAACCGCGCTTGGGCTTTGTGCCAAGCGGCCAAGGCCGCGGTTTTGTTGTTGATGCGCCCAAGTCCCACAAAGATGTGGTCAATTGCATTGGCAGCAGCGACCACGCGGGTGCCAATGCCCACACCAAAGTTGCTTATGAGCATGCGGCCAAAGCGCAAGAGCAAGCGGCTCAAGTCGCCCAAAAATCACTGCCTGTGACGGCTTGATTCTTTTGAGCGTTTGATTTTAAAAACCGCAGGCTTTCAAAGAGCCTGCGGTTTTTTGCTGCCCGGCTGATATTGCTATGTCTTCGCGTGTGTCTGTGCGGCCAAACAGCGTGGCCAAACAACGCATTCAAATGGGCAACAAGGCCAAGGGGCGCGGCCCATTGATCCGCCACAATGGGGGCAACTTGACAACCCTTTTGCACCCCATGACACGGCACCGATTTGACCTGCAGGACCTGCCCGCAACGCCTTGGAAAAACGGCGGGGGCCTGACCCGCGAAGTGCTTTGGCACCCTGCAGGCGCTGACTTGAATGGTTTTGATTGGCGTGTGAGCGTTGCGCAAATCGACACCGACGGGCCTTTTTCCGCCTTTCCCGGGGTTGACAGGGTCATCACGCTGATTAAGGGTGCTGGGGTGTTGTTGCGCAGCGAGTGCGGCCAAGTCCAGCACCGTTTGGGCGCCCCGCTGTCGCCCTTTGCGTTTTCTGGAGATTTGGCCATTCAAGGCCATTTGTTGGATGGGGCTTGCCAGGTGTTCAACGTCCTGACGCGCCGCGCCGTGTGCCGCGCCCAAGTGCAAGTTGTGCGCAGCGCCTGCGACTGGCCGGCCCAAAGCCAAGGTCTGTTTTTGGCGTTGCAGGGCCAGTGGCAGCTAGGGGGCGATGAGGCCCAGCCACTCATGCCCCACCAGGGGCTGTGGTGGCAGGGCGAGGCACTGCCATGGAAACTTCGTCCACAGGGCGCTGACCCGGTGCTTTTGGCCTTGACTGTGGTGCTTTTAGCCACCTGAGCAGGCAGTCGGCCTGCTAGAGTCTGGCTTTGTGCCGCCATTCCTTTGGCCGCAGACCGATCAGGAGAAACTGCTGTGCCGCCCTTCACGCAAGCCAACCCATCAGGCGTTTTGTTGCCTGCACACATGTCTGCCCAAGAGTGGCAAGCCCGCATCGATCTGGCCGCTTGTTACCGACTGGTCGCGCACCATGGCTGGACCGACTTGATCTACACCCACATC
>CAMCNQ010000157.1 GCA_945875955.1 Limnohabitans sp. Rim8
CGAAACGGGCTCCGGCCTTGGCGGCCGCCGCAGCGTCCGCCGGGCTGCGCACCGTGCCGGCGCCGACCACAGAGCCGGGCACTTCTTTGGCAATCGCTTCCATGCAGGCCAGCGCCTGCGGGGTGCGCAGCGTGACTTCGAGCATGCGGATGCCACCGGCCACCAAGGCACGCGCCATGGGCACCGCATGCGCCACATCGTGCAACACGATCACCGGGATCACCGGGGCGTCTTGCATCACTTGCAGGGCGGTCAAGGGATCCTTCAAATTCACAGCCATGTGCAGGCTCCTTCTTCGGCTTTGAGCGCATTGCGGCGCATATTGGCAAACAGTTCACGGCCCATGCCCACGCCGTTGGCGGCGCGCAGTTGGGCAGGCATGGTGGCGACGGGGCGGGCGGCCCATTCGGCGTCGCTCAGCAAGACTTGCAGGGTGCCGGTCACGCCGTCGAGCCGAATCACATCACCGTCTTGCACCTTGGCCAGCGGGCCACCGGCCGCAGCTTCGGGCGAGACATGGATGGCGGCAGGCACTTTGCCAGAGGCACCGCTCATGCGGCCATCGGTGACCAGCGCCACCTTATAGCCCCGGCCTTGCAGCACGGCCAGCGGCGGCGTGAGTTTGTGCAGCTCGGGCATGCCGTTGGCTTGCGGGCCTTGCCAGCGCACCACACACACGACATCGCGGTCCAGCTCACCGGCCTGAAAAGCGGCATGCAATTCGTCTTGCGAGCCGAACACGCGGGCCGGTGCTTCGATGGTGTGAAAGGCTTCAGGCACGGCAGAAATTTTGATCACGCTGCGGCCCAAATTGCCTTGCAGCAATTTCAGGCCGCCAGTGGCGCTGAACGGGCTGCTGGCCGGGCGTACCACGGTCTCGTCACGGCTGGCCCCGATCTCGTGCCAGACCAATTGGCCATCTGCCGCAGAGGGCATGCGGGTGAACTCGCGCAGGCCACCCGTGCGCACGGTGAGCACGTCTTCGTGCATCAAACCCGCGTCGAGCAACTCGCGGATCACATGGCCCGGGCCGCCTGCGGCCTGGAACTGGTTCACATCGGCACTGCCGTTGGGGTAGACGCGGGTGAGCAAGGGCACGACATCCGACAGGGCTGAAAAATCGTCCCAATCGATCACAATACCGGCCGCACGCGCCACCGCCACCCAATGAATCAGGTGGTTGGTCGAGCCGCCCGTGGCCAACAGCGCCACCATGGCGTTGACGATGCAGCGCTCGTCCACCAAGTGCCCGATGGGCGTGAAGTTTTTATCCTTGACCAAAGCCAGCACGGTGCGCGCCGCTTCGCGGGTCAGCTCGGCGCGCACGCCTTCGCCCGGATTGATGAAGGCCGTGCCCGGCACGTGCAAGCCCATGGCTTCGAGCAGCATTTGGTTGCTGTTGGCCGTGCCGTAAAAGGTGCAAGTGCCTTCGCCGTGGTAGGCCTTGGATTCGGCTTCGAGCAGTTCAGGGCGACCGACCAGACCCAGCGCAGCTTGCTCGCGCACTTTGGATTTTTCATTGTTCGGCAAGCCGCTGGTCATGGGGCCTGCGGGCACAAACACCGTGGGCAAATGGCCAAACTGCAAAGCGCCGATCAAGAGGCCCGGCACGATCTTGTCACACACGCCCAGCATCAAAGCCGCGTCAAACACGTCGTGGCTGAGCGAGACGGCCGTCGCCATGGCGATCACGTCGCGGCTGAACAAACTCAGCTCCATGCCGGGTGTGCCCTGGGTCACGCCGTCGCACATGGCGGGCACACCCCCGGCCACTTGTGCGGTAGCACCCAATTTGCGGGCTTCGTCTTTGATGAGGTCGGGGTAATGCTGCAGCGGGGCATGGGCCGAGAGCAAGTCGTTGTAGGCATTGACAATGCCGATGATGGGCGCACGCGGGGCCACGACTTTGATTTTGTCCAGTGCGGTGGCGCGGGCTTTGTCGCCCTCGGGCATGGCGGCAAAAGCGTGGGCCACGTTGGCGCAACCCAGGCGCTGCGCACCCGGGTCGCGCTGCGCTGCAGCGTTGACTTGCTGCAAATAGGCGTGGCGCGTGGCGCGGCTGCGCTCGGTGATGCGGGCGGTAACGGCGACCACGGTGGGGTGAAGTTGCATGATGGTGGGCTCCAAAAGTCAATGGGCAGTGTGCCGCCTGACTTGTAACTTTGTTACACGCGCAATGGTAACCGCCAACCCCCTCCCACGGAGCGCTTGCAGTTACAGACTGGTTACCAATCACCACCTGTCCTGCACTGCATGCGGCATTGCGTAACAGGTTGCGCACACACCTGCGCTTGTGGTGTGGGCTTTTGCAAGGGCAAGGCCCGCATTTTGGCGCCTACAGGTGCCAACCGGGCATTTGGCTCAACAGCACCGTGGGCCTTTTCACACTGTTTGCAAATGCCTGGCACTGGGCCGTGGTACTGGTTTGCAAATGGCGCGTTCAATGCATTCATGAAAAAAATCACATTGAACACCCCCGGCCCTGACATTTGACCGCTGTTTCATTCCAAAATAACACCTGTTTAGACAACCCACTTTGCCCGCCTCTATGACCCCTTGCCAGGTTGACAGTGCCACCCCCCCTTTTGAGGACAAACTCAAAACTGTGGAACATTTCAAGGCGCATTGCGCAGCGGGACAGGATTTGTGGATTTTTGGCTATGCCTCGCTGCTGTGGCGTCCCGAATTTGAGGCCCAAGAGCAGCACAACGCAAAAGTCTGGGGATGGCACAGGGCGCTCAAAATGTGGAGCCACCTGAACCGGGGCACACCGCAATGCCCGGGTTTGGTGTTTGCCCTGCTGCCCGGCGGCAGCTGCCACGGCGTGGTTTACCGCGTGGCCCAAGAACAAGCCGATGAGGTGCTGACCCGGCTGTGGGCCCGTGAAATGCCCATGGACGTCTACACCCCCAACTGGCTCAACTGTGCCACCCCCCATGGTCCGGTCAAGGCGCTGGCCTTCACTTTGCCTTGTACCAGCCCGAGTTTCACCGGCCATTTGCCCGAAGCCAGGTACCGCCAGATTTTTCAAGAAGCCTGTGGCCGATTTGGCACCACACGCGACTACGCTTTGCAAACCTACCAATGTCTGCAGCAGCACGGCATTGAAGACAAGGCCTTGGCCGCATTGCTGCGTTACGCCGATTGATCCACGTTCTTTTGCGAAGACGAAAAGCTTTTGTCCTGCGCCTGCCTATACTTCAGCCCATGAACATCGCCGACCTTCGCAAGAGCTACGAAAAAGCCGAGCTCAATGAACATGCCTCGCACACCGACCCGCTCCAACAATTTGAGCAATGGTTGCAAGAAGCCATCTCCGCCGAGGTGCCCGAGCCCAACGCCATGACCCTGGCCACCGTGGCCAGCAACTTGCGCCCCAGCACGCGGGTGGTGCTGATCAAAGGCTGTGACGCACGCGGCATTGTCTGGTACACCAATTACGACAGCCAAAAAGGCTTGGAACTGGCGGGCAATCCGTTTGCAGCCTTGCAGTTTCACTGGGTCGAACTCGAACGCGTGGTGCGCATCGAAGGCCGGGTGGAGAAGGTCAGCGACGCAGAAAGCGACGCCTATTTTCACAGCCGCCCACTCGATTCACGCATTGGCGCTTGGGCCTCACCGCAAAGCCAGGTCATTGAAGGGCGCAGCTTGCTGGTGACCAACGCCGCCAAATACGCCGCCAAATTCATGCTCCAGCCACCGCGCCCACCGCATTGGGGCGGCTACCGCCTGGTGCCAGACCAGTGGCAGTTTTGGCAGGGCCGCAAAAGCCGTTTGCACGACCGTTTGCGTTACACCTTGAACGGCGATGCCTGGCTGCGCGAGCGGCTGGCGCCTTGAAGGGCCAGCAAGCCTCAAGCCGGTAACAGCGGCAGCACCGCCATGATCACCGGCACGCTCAGCATGGCCATCAGGGTGGACACCGCCACACCCGCGGTCACGGCGTCTTCTTCTTTTTGGTAGCGCTGCGAAAACAAAAACACATTGGCGCCAATGGGCAAGGCGGCCACCACGGTCATGACCGCCAAGGGCAAGCCCCGCATGCCCAAAAACCAACCTACAAAACCCATCAGCAGCGGGTGCACCACGGTTTTAACGAAGGCCAGGCGCAAGGCCAGGCCCATTTGCTGGCCAACGGGCGTGAGTGACAGGGTGATGCCCACCAGCACCAAGGCCATAGGCCCAAACGCCTCGCCCAACAGCTGCAAGGGTTTGTCCACCATGGGGTGCAAGCCCCAGCCGGTTTGCGCATAGACAAGCCCGACCAAGATGGGCAGAGGCACGGGGTGCAGCACCGCGCTTTTGACCGCTTGGCCCAGGGTGTGAATCAGCTTGCGCTTTTGACCCGATTGCGCCGCCTGCTCCTGCGCCATTTGCAACTCCAGCACCACGGTGGCCACACTCAACAACACCAGGGCATGCAAAGAGATCAAGGTGAACAACAACACCAAAGCGGTTTGGCCGTAAGCCAAGCCAATCAAGGGCACACCAATCATCATGGTGTTGCTGAAGATGCTGGCCAGCGCCAACACCGATGCCCGCGTGTCCCGCCCATAAAAGGCCAGCATGGTGAAAAACAAAAGACCCGCCACCACAAAGTACTGCAACACAGGCTGCATGTCCAAGCGCTCCAGATGCACCGTGCTCATGGTGCGAAACAGCAGCGCCTGGGTCAGCACCAGAAACACCAAATTGGACAAATCGCGCACCGAGTCTGGCCGCACCAGCTTGGCCTTGCCAGCGACAAAGCCAATCAAAATCAGCAACACCACAGGCAGCAAGGAGGACAAAACGGGATGATCAAGGCTCATGCCCCGATTATCCCTTTGGAACAGTCACCTTGAATGGCTTGAACCCCCTGGCCTAGCCACTCCAACGGTGCCTCGCCGGCCATCAGAAGTTGGCCTGAACCCCCAGCTTGAAGCTGCGACCCGGCAAAGGCGACTTGCCAAAAGCGGTGCTCGTGAGGATGGAACTGGCGCTGTAGGCCAGCTGGTTGCTCAGGTTGTCCAGACGGGCAAACCAGAACAGCACCGCAGCGTCCAGCTGTTGGCGATACGAAACACTGGCGTTGACCAGGGTGTATGCGGCGGTGACCACACTGCCATCAGGTACACGTTTTTGCGCGGCATGCCAGTCGGCACCCAGTTTGGCACTCCAGGGGCCTTGCCCATGGATCAGGGACCCACCCACACGCATGGGCGAGATCCGGGGCAAAGGCTCGCCCGTGCTGCTGTTGGTGGCCCGCACCTTGTCTGCACGCCAATCCAGATCGAGTGTCGAGATGCCCTGCCACAAGCGCTGGCGTCCGCTGGCTTCCAAGCCCCTGAATTGGGCCTTGACGCCTTGGTAACGCTGCACAGGCAAGTCGTCCTCGATGTCCGAGGTGTTCATCAAGCCAATGAAATTGCCGAAATGACTGGCAAATGCCGTCACATTCACGCTGTCAGAGCCGGACTTCCACTGCAAGCCCATATCCAGGCTGTTGGATTTCTCCAAGCCCAGGTCTTTGTTACCGATCTCCCAGGCATTGGTGGCCAGGTGCGGGCCATTGGCAAACAGCTCGTAATCTTTGGGGGCCCGCTGGGTCATGGCGGCGTTGCCGGTCAAAGACCATGCGGGCGAGAGCTTGAAAACCGCCCCAGCGGCCACACTGAAGGGGGTGAATTTTTGGGCACTGATGCCCTCGTCAAAACGGTCCAGCTCGGGGTTGCCAAAGGATTCGACCCGCACCGACTCCCAACGCGCGCCAGCCGTGACTTGCCCCCAGGCGGTGGACAGCTCTTCGTGAACAAACAGCGCCCGGCTTCGCGTGCGACTGAAGGGCGCAAAGGCTTCATCGCCCACCGCAGAAAAACGGCTGGATTCGGTCTGCACGCCCAACACGCCCTGCCAACCGGCGAGTGGGCGGTGCCGCGCTTCGATGCGCAGGTCTTGACCTTGGTTGGCAAACAAAGTGCCTGGCACGCCAGTGTCAAACTCGGTGTGCTGGTAGTCGGTGTGCGTCAGGCGCAACCTGGCGCTTTCCAACCACCCCGGCAGTTGGCGCAGTTGGCCCTCCAATGCATGGCGCGTGGTCTTCATGCCGATCGTCACAGTGTCTTCGGCCACGGTGCCGTAATCGCTTTGGTAGGTGTTCACCGATGCGCCCAAATAGCCGTGATCCCAGAAGGTGCTGGCACCGAAAGCGCCCCCCCTAGAGGTGCTGGCCGAGTTGCAAATGCGCCGGGCGTTGGCAGGCGAGCCAGATTTGGTGCAACCGAGCGACACCGGCGCACGCACATCGCCCGATTGGCGCTCAAACCCATCCAGGTGCAGGGCAAAGCGCGCGTTCCCGGCTTCGACCAAGCCTGCCACGCTGCGCTCGTCATTGCCCGTGCCCGCTTGCAACTGGGCCTTGCCAAGCACGCCCGAGACGGCTTCACGCGGGATGCGGTTGTCGATCACATTGACCACGCCACCTACCGCGCTGCCGCCATACAGCAAGGCCGCAGGGCCGCGCAAGACCTCGATGCGGTCGGTGGACAACACGTCCAAAGGCACTGCATGGTCATAGCTGAGCGCCGATGCATCCAGGCTGGAGGCGCTGTTGTTCAGCACCCGGATGCGGTCGCCATCGAGCCCTCGAATGATGGGGCGGCTGGCGTTGGGACCAAAGTAAGTGCTGGACACGCCGGGCAAGCCGTTCAGGGTTTCACCCAAAGTGCTTTGCCCTCGTTCAAGCAGGCCGGCACGGCCCAAGGTGTTCACGGGTACGGTGGTGTTGTCGCGCCCCAAGGGGTTGCCAGTGATAACAATTTCAGCAAGCCCCCCCGGTGCGGCGCTTTGCGCCCAGACATTTGAAAAAGACAAAGTGACCAAGCAGGCACAAGCCAAGGCCGAAAGATGAAAAGAATGGGTCATGACGATTTGAATTGAATTGATTTGAAAAAAACGAGCGGCCTCGCGCTGTCAGTCGCAGACTGACAGCCAGCAAAGCCAAACCAGGGGTTCAAATCAAGGCAGGTGGCGCACGGGCTTGCGGCAAGGCCCAGCGGTCATGAACGGAAAAAACAGCCGCCAGCCTGATGGGATTTTGGGCTGCCACCATGGGGCTGGACCAAGCGGCGTGCGTTTTGCCCAGCCCGTCAGAAGTGGCCAGGTGATC
>CAMCNQ010000158.1 GCA_945875955.1 Limnohabitans sp. Rim8
CACCATCATGAAAAACGACAACGCACCGCTTGAAATTCATGTGCATGGTGATGTGCCCATCAAGCCTGGCACCGACACCAAGGCGATCCAAGAGGCCCTCAAGCCCCTTTGGCACTATGCGGGAGCCCGGTCCCTCAGTGAAGGTGCGGCCAGCCTTTATGAGGATGAACCCGGCATCCTTTTTGAATCGGGCACACAGCGGCTGCAATTGTGCTGGACCGTGCGCGGCGACGACGATTTCCGCATGGTCATGGAAGATCTGTGCATGAACCTCAATGACTTGTCGGCCGCTGGGGCGCAAATTGAGGTCACGATTTACGACACCGAGTTTGAAGACGAAGACGAAGCCAGCGGCTCCGAGTCGCGAGACGATTTTGTGATGTTGTTTGTGGGCCCTGATCCCGGAGCGATCATGCAGGCCCAACGCGATTTGCTCATCCACGACGTGGTGAACATGATGGAGCGCCATTTTGACGGCGCTGAGTTGTCGGGTGTGGTGGCTGAAATCGACAAATTGTTCAGCCAGCGTTTTGAAAACCTGGTCAGCTCATTGGACCTGGGCAAGCCACCCAAGGGCTCTGGTGGCTCAAGCGGGCACGGCGGTGGTCGTCGGCCCAGGCACCTTCACTGAAAGCACTGCCCATGGCCTTGTTTGCTCGTGAAGCGCTCTTGCCCGGCGTGCGGTTGCGTGAGGTGTTTGGCTGGGCCATGTACGATTTCGCCAATTCGGGCTACACCACGGTGGTCATCACCGCTGTTTTTGCCGCCTATTTTGTGGGCGGAGTCGCCGATGGGGCACCCTGGGCCACTTTGGCTTGGACTTCTGGCCTCAGCCTGTCCTACCTGATCGTCATGCTCACCATGCCCGGTTTGGGCGCTTGGGCGGACCGGGTGGCGGGCAAAAAACGCATGTTGATGTGGGTGACTGCGGGCTGTGTGATCAGCACCGCGGCCTTGGCCGCGGTGGGGCCCGGGCAGGTTGCTTGGGGGCTTTTGATCTTGGTGCTCTCCAACACCTTTTTTTCCTACGGCGAGTCTTTGACGGCTTCATTTTTGCCCGAATTGTCAAAGCCGCAGTTCATGGGGCGCGTCAGCGGTTGGGGCTGGGCTTTGGGCTACATCGGCGGCATGCTGACCTTGGGCATTTGCTTGGCCTATGTGTTGTCGGCCCAGGCGCGTGGTGAAACCGGCAGCCAATTTGTCCCGGTGACCATGCTGATCACCGCTGTCGTGTATGGCGCGGCGGCATGTATGACCTTTGTATGGCTCAAGGAGCGCGCAGTGCCAAGGCCTGATGCCCCCGTGCTGGGCGTGTTGGACAGCTTGCGGGGCTTGAAAAAAACGTTTCAAGAGGCCCGTGCCTACAAAGACTTCATCCAACTGCTCGCCTGTTCGGTGGCCTACCAGGGCGGTGTCGCCGTGGCCATTACACTGGCGGCGATTTATGCCGAACAGGTCATCGGCTTTCAGCCGCAAGAGACCATGGTCCTGATCTTTGTGCTCAACATCGCCGCCTTTGCAGGTGCCTTTGTGTTTGGTTATGCGCAAGACCGCATGGGCCACAAACTGGCCTTGTCCTTGACCCTGCTGGGGTGGATTTTGACTTGCGTGATTGCGGCCCTGTCGAGCACGAAGGAAGTTTTTTGGTGGGCAGCGGCCATTGCTGGTGTTTGCATGGGCTCTAGCCAGTCGTCGGGTCGCGCCATGGCGGCCCTCATGGTGCCACCGGGTCGCACGGGTGAGTTTTTTGGGCTTTGGACTTTTGCAGTTCGATTGGCCAGCATTTTGGGGCCTTTGAGTTATGGCCTCATCACCTGGTTGAGCGGCGGCAACCAGCGCATCGCGATCGGGGCAACTTCTTTGTTGTTTGTGGCGGGCTTGGCCTTGCTCATGCCCGTCAACATGGCGCGTGGGCAGCGCATGGCCACGGGCCAAGCCGACTAAACCTGAGGGTCGGCCCGTTCACAGGCCGACTCGGGCAAACCCAGCCAACGGTTTGCTGCCGCTTGCAGCCCTGCCAGATCGCCATTGGTCATCAACCGGATATGTTCTGTGGGCGCGCGCTCTTGAGAGGCGCTGCGCAAAAGACCAGCCGCTTGCAGCAAGCGCTGGGTTTGCTTGGCCACCGGTTCACCGGTAGAGACCAAATGCACGTGTGGCCCCAGCAACTGCCGCAAGCTGGACTCGACAAAGACATAGTGGGTGCAGCCCAAAACCAGGGTGTCGATTTGCCCGGCTTGTGTGCCAAATGTCCCCAAGGCCTGCAGGTACTGACCCAACAATTCGGTGATCTGCACGCTGGCCTGTGGGTGGGCATCGGGGTTCACGCTGTGCTCGATGGCCAAGGCCAAGCCGTTGCAGGCCTGCACGCTGAATTGGGCTTGGTCTTGCAAGCTGGCCAGCAGGCGCTGGAATTTGTCACTGCCCAAGGTGCCCCGGGTGCCGATGACACCGATGTGCTGGGTGCGGCTCAATTGCAAAGCCGGTTTCAGGGCAGGCTCCACGCCGATCAGGCTCAGTTGGGGGTGGCGTTGTCTCAGGTAATGGATGGTCGCCGCCGTGGCCGTGTTGCAGGCCACCACCAGGGCCTTGATGTGGTGTTGGTCAATCAAGTGCTGTGCAATGGCCAGGCTGCGTTGGCGCACGAAGGCCTCGGATTTTTCGCCATAGGGGGCATGCGCGCTGTCGGCCCAGTAAACACAGTGCTCGGCAGGCATGAGCGCATGCAAGGACCGCAAGACGGAAAGGCCGCCGATGCCGCTGTCAAAAACACCAATGGGAGATTCGGACATGGGGTTCAACAAGGCGGTGACCGGGTTCAGCGCCACTGTCCCTTCAGCCAGCGTTCACGCCAATGCCTTTGAACTCGCCGGTGGCGATGCGTTTTTGCCATGCAGCGGGGCCCGTGTTGTGCACGCTGGTGCCGCCGGCGTCCACGGCCACGGTGACTGGCATGTCGACCACATCAAATTCGTAAATGGCCTCCATGCCCATGTCTGCAAAACCCACCACTTGGGCGTGCTTGATGGCTTTGGAGACCAGGTAAGCCGCGCCGCCCACGGCCATCAGGTAAGCGCTTTTGTGCTTTTTGATGGCTTCAATGGCAACAGGGCCGCGCTCGGCCTTGCCGATCATGGCGATCAGCCCGGTTTGCGACAGCATCATTTCCGTAAACCCGTCCATGCGGGTGGCGGTGGTGGGGCCAGCAGGGCCCACGGCCTCGTCGCCCACGGGATCGACTGGCCCCACGTAATAAATCACGCGGTTGGTGAAGTCCACCGGCAGGGGCTGGCCTTTGGCCAGCATGTCTTGGATGCGCTTGTGTGCGGCGTCGCGGCCTGTGAGCATTTTCCCGTTGAGCAGCAAGGTTTGCCCGGGCGTCCACTTGGCGACTTCTGCGGGGGTCAGGGTGTTCAGGTTCACGCGCAGGCTTTTTTGGGTGTCAGGCGTCCAGTTCACGTTGGGCCACAAGTCAAGAGCAGGCGCTTCCAAATAAGTGGGGCCAGAGCCATCCAGCACAAAGTGGGCGTGGCGGGTGGCGGCGCAGTTGGGGATCATGGCCACCGGTTTGCTGGCCGCGTGGGTGGGGTACATCTTGATCTTGATGTCGAGCACGGTGGTCAGGCCCCCCAAACCTTGCGCGCCAATGCCCAGGGCGTTGACCTTGTGGTACAGCTCCAGGCGCATGTCTTCAACCGGGTCTATCTTTTGGCCTTGGCTGGATTTTTCGAGCAACTGGTACATGTCCAGGTCGTCCATCAGGCTTTCTTTGGCCATGAGCACGGCTTTTTCGGCGGTGCCGCCAATGCCTATGCCCAGCATGCCCGGTGGGCACCAGCCCGCGCCCATGGTAGGCACGGTTTTGAGCACCCAGTCAACAATGCTGTCGCCGGGGTTGAGCATGACCAGTTTGGATTTGTTTTCGCTGCCGCCGCCTTTGGCAGCCACGGTCACTTCCACCGTGTTGCCCGGCACGATCTCGGTGAAGATCACGGCGGGCGTGTTGTCCTTGGTGTTTTTGCGGTTGAAGTGCGGGTCAGAAACGATGGAAGCCCGCAAAGCATTGTCGGGGTTGTTATAGCCTTGGCGCACGCCCTGGTTGATCGCATCTTCCAAACTGCCGGTGAAGCCGCCCCAGCGCACATCCATGCCCACTTTTAAAAACACGTTGACGATGCCCGTGTCTTGGCAAATCGGGCGGTGGCCGACGGCGCTCATTTTGCTGTTGGTCAAAATCTGGGCGATGGCGTCTTTGGCCGCAGGGCTTTGCTCGCGCTCATAGGCTTTGGCCAAGTGGGCGATGTAGTCAGCCGGGTGGTAGTAGCTGATGTACTGCAAGGCTGCGGCAACGGATTCAATCAGGTCGTTTTGTTGGATCAGGGTGGTCATGGTTTTTTAGTCCGGTGGGGCTTAAAAAAAGGGGTCAACGGCCTGATTTGTCGTGGTGCGACATGAGGCGGTCCGCATAGGCAATGGCGATGGCGCTGAGCAAAAATGAAATGTGGATGATGGTCTGCCACATCAGCACTTTCTCTTCGTAGTTGGCAGCGTTGATGAAGGTTTTCAGCAGATGGATGGAACTGATGCCGATGATGGCCGTGCCCAGCTTGACTTTGAGCACCGAGGCGTTGACGTGGCTGAGCCACTCGGGCTGGTCGGGGTGGTCTTCCAGGTTCAGGCGCGAGACAAAGGTTTCGTAGCCGCCCACGATGACCATGATCAGCAGGTTGGAGATCATGACCACGTCGATCAGGGCCAACACCACCAGCATGATGATGGTCTCGTTCAGCGCGGTCAGGGGCGCGTCGGCCTTGTAGCCAATGCTGCCGACCAGCGCTTGCAAGGCGGCTTGGTTGCCAAAAGCAGCCTCCAGCAGGTGAACCAATTCAACCCAGAAATGGAAGACATAGACCGCTTGGGCGGCAATCAGGCCCAGGTAAAGAGGCAATTGCAACCAACGGCTGGCAAAAATGAAGCTGTTCAAGGGATTCGGTTTGCCTTTAGGGGCGGGCTGCTTGGTGGACATGGTTTTCCTGAAAGTTGCATAAAGGCCGTGCCTTGGGGCGAATCCTGATTTTAGGCGGTAGAAGTCCGATTTAAGATCTGGCAGATGCAAGCCTGATGTCAGTCAGTGCTTTGTAAGAGCCAAAGCAGACATTTGCACCAGTTTCAAAAATCACCATGTTATAGAGGAGACAAATTCAATGACTTCCCATTTTTACCAACCGAGCCCAGACTTCGTGCAAAAAGCCCATGTTTCGGGCATGCCCGCTTACGAGGCCTTGTGCCAAGAGGCTGAGGCCGACTATGCCGGTTATTGGGGCCGTTTGGCCAAAGAATTCATCACTTGGAAGACGCCTTTCACCCGGGTGCTGGACGAGTCAAATGCGCCTTTCTTCAAGTGGTTTGAAGACGGCACCTTGAATGCCTCTTACAACTGCCTGGACCGCAACGTTGAAAAAGGCCTGGGCGACAAGACCGCCATCATTTTTGAGGCCGATGGCGGCGAAGTCACCCGCATCACCTACAGCCAGCTCTTGGCCAAGACCTGCCAGTACGCCAATGCATTGAAATCACTGGGTGTCAAAAAGGGTGACCGCGTGGTCATCTACATCTCCATGTCCATCGAAGGCGTGGCCGCCATGCAAGCTTGCGCCCGCATTGGCGCGACCCACTCGGTGGTGTTTGGCGGTTTTTCGGCCCAGTCGCTGCGCGACCGCATTGAAGACACCGGCGCTGTCGCCGTGATCACGGCAGACAACCAGGTGCGCGGTGGCAAATTGCTGCCCCTCAAAACCATCGTGGACGACGCGCTGGCCTTGGGCGGCTGCGGTTCGATCAAAAACGTGCTGGTCGTCAAGCGCTCAGGTGCAGACATCGCCATGGCCGCTGGACGTGACCATTGGTTGGCCGATCTGGCTGAGCAGCAAGCCACCACCTGTGAACCCGAGTGGGTGGGCGCTGAGCACCCTTTGTTTTTGCTTTACACCTCCGGTTCAACAGGAAAACCCAAAGGCGTTCAGCACAGCACCGGCGGTTACTTGCTGCATGCCGCATTGACCACGAAGTGGACTTTCGACCTGAAGGCAGACGATGTGTTCTGGTGCACCGCCGACATCGGCTGGGTCACAGGCCACACCTACATCACTTATGGCCCCTTGGCCTTGGGTGGTACCGAAATCGTGTTTGAGGGTGTGCCCACATACCCCGATGCAGGCCGTTTTTGGAAGACGATTCAAGACCACAAAGTCTCGATTTTCTACACCGCGCCCACCGCGATTCGCTCTTTGATCAAACTGGCAGAAGCCAACGAGGCCGTGCATCCCCAGCGCTATGACCTGAGCAGCCTGCGCCTGTTGGGTTCGGTCGGTGAGCCGATCAACCCGGCCGCCTGGGAGTGGTACCACCAGCACGTGGGCGGCGGGCGCTGCCCGATTGTGGACACCTTCTGGCAAACCGAGACCGGTGGCCACATGATCACGCCGTTGCCCGGTGCCACGCCCATGGTGCCAGGCTCATGCACACTGCCTTTCCCAGGGATCGCTGCTGCCATCGTGGACGAAACCGGCAAAGACATGCCCAACGGCCAAGGCGGTATCTTGGTGGTTAAAAAGCCCTGGCCTTCCATGATCCGCAACATCTGGGGCGATCCAGAGCGTTTCAAAAAGAGCTACTACCCCGAGGACTTCAAAGGCAAGTACTACTTGGCAGGCGATGGCGCGATCCGCGACGAGAAAACCGGTTACTTCACCATCACCGGCCGCATCGACGATGTGCTCAATGTCTCGGGCCACCGCATGGGCACCATGGAAATCGAGTCGGCCTTGGTCAGTTGCACCGAGTTGGTGGCCGAAGCCGCCGTGGTGGGCCGCCCCGACGACACCACCGGCGAAGCCATTTGTGCCTTTGTGGTGCTCAAGCGTTCTTTGCCCAACACCGAAGAAGGCAAGGCGATTGCCAAGCAATTGCGCGACCACATTGCCAAAGAGATCGGACCGATCGCCAAGCCCAAAGACATCCGCTTTGGCGAGAACTTGCCAAAAACGCGTTCGGGCAAGATCATGCGCCGCTTGCTTCGCTCGCTGGCCAAAGGCGAAGAGATCACGCAAGACATCTCAACCCTGGAAAACCCAGCCAT
>CAMCNQ010000159.1 GCA_945875955.1 Limnohabitans sp. Rim8
CGCTCCTGTTCAGCCCAAAGCCGCTGTTCGCCCCCCCAACAAGGCCCGCCAGAGCGAGGCCATCCAAGCAGCGGCCCCTGTGGTACCCGCTCCTAAAGCACGGGCGAATGGTCAGAACCGGACAAAACGGCAAACAGGCCCTACCAAACTGTTTGTGCTGGACACCAATGTGCTGATGCACGACCCCATGAGCCTGTTCCGATTTGAAGAACACGATGTGTTTTTGCCCATGATCGTTTTGGAAGAGTTGGATGGCCATAAAAAAGGCATGACCGAAGTGGCCAGAAATGCCCGCCAAGCCAGCCGATCATTGGACGCGTTGGCGACGGCCCAAGGCTCTGACTTGGGCCAAGGTTCGCCCTTGAGGGCAACTGGCCACACCGATGCCACAGGTCATTTGTTTTTCCAGACACAGGCTTTGGACCTGAGCCTGCCTTTGGCCCTGCCCCAAGGCAAGGCTGACAACCAAATTTTGGGCGTGGTCAAAGCCTTGGGCCTGTTGCACGCGCCCCGTGAGGTGGTCTTGGTGTCCAAAGACATCAACATGCGCGTCAAGGCCAGGGCTTTGGGCCTGATGGCCGAGGATTACCAAAACGACAAAACTCTAGAAGACGGGGATTTGCTCTATCCAGGCTTGATGGCTTTGCCTGCTGATTTTTGGCTTAAAAATGGCAAGGCCGTGGAAAGCTGGCAACAAGGCGCGCACACCTTCTACCGGATTGATGGCCCCATCGTACCCAGCTTGTTCATGAACCAGTTTGTGTATTTCGAAGCGCCTGGCGAGCCGAGCTTGTACGCCCGCGTGACGGAAATTCGAGGCAAAACCGCCGTGCTGCGCACGCTCAAGGATTTCACGCACCAAAAAAATGCCATCTGGGGCGTGACCACCCGCAACCGCGAGCAAAACTTTGCGATGAACTTGCTCACCGATCCCGATATTGACTTTGTCACTTTGGCCGGTACGGCGGGCACTGGAAAAACCCTGATGGCCTTGGCCGCTGGTTTGACCCAGGTCTTGGACGATCGCCGCTTTACCGAGATCATCATGACCCGCGCCACGGTCAGTGTGGGCGAAGACATTGGTTTTTTACCAGGCACCGAAGAAGAGAAAATGGGCCCTTGGATGGGGGCATTGGATGACAACTTGGAGTTTTTGGCCAAAGGCGATGGGGGCAATTCGGGCGAATGGGGGCGGGCCGCCACCAACGAGCTCATCAAAAGCCGAATCAAGATCAAGAGCATGAATTTCATGCGCGGGCGCACCTTCATGAACAAGTACGTGATCATCGATGAAGCGCAAAACCTCACGCCCAAGCAAATGAAAACCCTGATCACCAGGGCCGGCCCGGGCACCAAGATCATTTGCATGGGCAACTTGGCCCAGATTGACACGCCCTACCTGACGGAGGGCTCTTCTGGGCTGACCTATGCGGTTGACCGATTCAAAGGATGGGCACACGGAGGTCACATCACCTTGGCCCGAGGCGAGCGATCCAGACTGGCGGACTTTGCCAGCGACGCGCTCTGAGACAAGCAAAGTCGGGCCTCAGTAATCGTCGCTCAGGCCCGACGCCAAACTTTCAAAACGCGTCAGGTTCTTCAAGAACGTCAGCCGAACGGTCCCTGTGGGGCCGTTTCGCTGTTTGCCAATGATGATTTCAGCCACGCCGGGGTCTTTGGAATCTTTGTTGTAGTAGTCGTCGCGGTAAATGAACATGATGATGTCGGCATCTTGCTCGATCGCGCCCGACTCGCGCAAATCGCTCATCATGGGCCGCTTGTCCGTCCTTTGCTCCACGCTGCGGTTGAGCTGCGACAGCGCAATCACCGGGCACTGCAGTTCTTTGGCCAGCATTTTCAGGCCCCGCGAAATTTCACCCAGCTCAGTGGCTCGGTTGTCGCCACCGGCACCACCTGAGCCACTCATGAGTTGCAAATAATCCACCACGATCAGGCCCAGCTTGCCACATTGGCGAGCCAACCGGCGGGCATTGGCACGCAATTCTGATGATGTCAGCCCAGGTGTTTCATCAATGTGCAAAGAAACTGAGCGCAGTTTTTCAATGGCTTCGGTCAAGCGCGGCCACTCATCGTCACTGAGTTTTCCGGTGCGCAGATGGCCTTGGTCAATTCTTCCGATCGAGCCAACCACACGCACAGCCAATTGCGATGCCCCCATTTCCATGGAAAAAACCGCCACCGGTAAGCCTTCATTGAGCGCCACATGCTCGGCAATGTTGATGGCAAAAGCGGTTTTGCCCATAGACGGCCGCGCGGCCAAAACAACCATGTCACCCGGTTGCAAGCCCGAGGTCATGCGATCGAGATCGTAAAAACCCGTGGGCACCCCCGTGATGTCATTGGGGTTGTTGGCCATTTCTTCCACACGGTCAAGCAACTCGACGACCAGGGTGTCCATCGACTGAAAGCCCTGCTTCATGCGAGAGCCTTCTTCCCCAATATTGAATATTTTTTGCTCGGCCTCGTCCAAAATCCGGTCAATGGCCTTGCCCTGCGGGTTGAATGCATTGGTGGCGATCTCGTCGCTGGCAGACACCAGTTTGCGCAAGATAGAACGTTCACGAACAATCTCTGCATAACGCCGGATGTTGCTCGCACTCGGAACGTACTGGGCCAAGGAATTGAGGTAGCCCAACCCCCCCATCTCGTCGGCCTTGCCCAGATTTTGTAATTGTTCGCTGACGGTGATCACATCGGCCGGCTTGGAGGCATTGACCAAGACGCCGATGGCGGCATAGATCAGCTTGTGTTCATGGCGGTAAAAATCAGAGTCCACCAACAAGTCAGCCACGCGGTCCCAAGCACCATTGTCCAACAACAAACCACCCAGAACGCTGGACTCGGCCTCAATAGAATGCGGCGGAACGCGCAATTTGGCAACTTGGCTGTCGACAGAAAGCGCAGAAGGGAAATCGTTCAAGTGGGGGGTGAAAACAGCAGACATGGAGAACCGGCTAAGCAAACATGCATGTTAGCCGCACCGGCGCGGCCCGTCACGGGATAAGCCTGTGGATAAACAGGGGGTATTGCGCGATATTGGCGGGAAAAGTGGACCCAACAAACAAAGGGCTGCACAAATGAAAAGGCACTTGCCAAAGCGCAAGGGCCTCTGTGCTGGTGCCTGCGTCGATTTGAACGGTCCACCGACAAGCGATGACCCGCCCTCATGATGGAAATGAAGTGGTCTGTGCGAACTGACGGCCAATTCAGCTGATCAGTCAAAGTCAGCCAGTGTGTTGTCCCGTATCACTTTCTCAACGGGCCGGATCTCGCGCTCCTCGCTCCATCAACCAGCAGCTTCGGCCTCATTTTTTCCTTCAGCGCGATACCCCGCCAGCACCTGATCCCATGACACAACGCCCACGCGTTCGGCCCAGCTCCCCCACTGAGCGGCCAGTTCCCGAACGAGACCGGGATTTGATGCCGCTAAATCTGTTTTTTCGGCCCGGTCGGTGTTCATATCGTAAAGCTCCCAAGGGCTGGGATACTCGCGCACCAGTTTCCAGCGGCCAAGCCTTATGGCGGCGTTACCCGTGTGCTCCCAATACAGGGCATGGGTGGTCTGTTTTATGCCACGCAGATCAGATAGAAGGCTGATGCCTTCACATGGCGGAATATGCTGATCGCTGTCGTTTGCTGGAAATGAAACCTGCGTCGCTTCCAGGATTGTTGGCAAGATGTCAGTCAGCTGGAATGGCGCTCGGACAACAGCGCCATTGTTCAGTTCACCTGCGGGCCAATGCACGATCAAGGGTGTGGAAATACCGCCCTCATGGGTCCAGCGCTTGTAAAGTCGAAAAGGCGTATTGGACAAATTGGCCCAAGCACGGCCGTAGCTTGCATAAGTGTCTTCCGGTCCCGGAACGATGGAAGGCTCGTTTCCAACTCGCAAATCGCGGCCGTTTCGGGGTTTCAAGCGGTCTAAATCCGGCCTGCGCTTTTTGAACGCTTCTGCACTACCGTCCAAGGGAAGCACTTCGGCGCATGCCCCGTTATCAGACATGAAAAACACAAGGGTGTTCTCAAGTTGACCGGTCTCCTCTAAGGCGGCAATGAGTTGACCGATGCCCTGATCCATCCGGTGCACCTGTGCTGCATAGACCTCCATGCGACGAGCTTCCCATGCTTTGTGTTCCACATCTTCCCAAGCAGACTCTATGGGATCGCGCTCGCACTCTTGCACTGCATCCTCCAGCAGGCCTGATTCTCGCAGTCGATGCATTCGCCGTTCGCGAAGCACATCCCAACCTTCATCGTAATGTCCACGGTATTTGGCGATGTCCTCTTCACTCGCTTGAAGCGGCCAATGTGGCGCGGTGTACGCAACGTACATGAAGAATGCCTGGTTGATCTGTGACTTTTCACGCACAAAGGCGCAGGCTTCCTGTGTGATCGCGTCCGTGTAATAGTAATTCGGCTGCCCGGTGGCTTCGGCTTCTGCATTGAGCTCACCGCGGGTGAGCGATGCGGGCTGGAAATAAGAACACGAGCCCGCGAGCGTTCCGTAAAAGTGATCGAACCCTCGGCGCGTGGGCCAGGCATCGTTGACCTGTCGAATATTGGAAGCCAGGTGCCACTTCCCCACGAGTGAAGTCGCGTACCCAGCAGAAGAAAGGATCTCTGCAACAGTGACGCAGCGGTCATTGAGGGAGCCTGGGTAGCCATGCGGGCGATCGTCCTTGGTCAGGATGCCGATCCCTGTCTGGTGCGGATGCAAGCCTGTCAACAGCGAGGCCCTTGAAGGGCTGCAACGGGCTGTGTTGTAAAACTGGGAGAAGCGCACACCAGCAGCCGCCAGCCGATCGATATGAGGGGTTTCAATCTCTCCACCGTAACAGCCGATGTCGGAGAAGCCCATGTCGTCAGCCAGGATCAAGATGACGTTGGGTTTGCTTGCCATGGGTCTTTGATGAATTGGGTACGGCTTGGTGTTGCGGATCAGTCAAAGGTGATCTTGGCCTTTTTAACGAGTTGGCCAATTTGTTCATAGGACTTCTGAAGCGCTTGGCCATACTCCGTCGGCGTTGATTCGAACAGGGAAAATCCTGCGTTTTCCAACTGCAAGCGAATCTCAGGAAGCTCTTGGAGCCGCTTGATTTCAGAATGCATTCGGTTGACGGCAACACCAGGCGTGCCGATCGGCATCAGCAAGCCCCAATAGTTTCCAAACGAAAAACCCGGCACGCCAGATTCACCAATGGATGGCACGTTCGGCAGAACCGAAATTCGTTCGGCGGTCACGGCCAGTGCTTGGAGTTTGCCAGCTTTGACCTGCGACAGGGCAGTGCCGTCGATCAACAAGTCGATATGGCCACCGAGCAAATCATTCAGCGCTGGCGCACCCCCACGGTAAGGGACATGAACGATGTCGATGCCCGTTGCCGCCTGCAAGGCTTCGAGGCACAGGTGTCCCATGGTGCCATTGCCAGCAGTGCCGCACTTGTATTTGCCAGGATTAGCCTTGGCCAGCGCCAAAAACTCCTTGAACGATTTTGCAGAAAAAGAAGGCAATGCAGTCACGACGATCGAGACTTTGGCCAACGCAGTGACCGCCACAAAGTCTTTTGCAGGGTCGTAGGGAACGTTGGGCTGTGCGTATCGGCTGACGACAAGATCGCTCAAATTGCCGATGGCATCAGTATGGCCATCAGCCGGCGCGCGGGCTGCGGCCGTCATTCCGATGACGCCACCTGCACCTGCGCGGTTTTCTACGACAACAGGCTGGCCAAGTGCCTTGGCCAGTGGCACTGAAAAAATACGGGCCAGTATGTCCGTGTTCCCGCCGGGCGGGTTCGGGACAATCAGGGTGACGGCTTTTGTCGGATAGGCCGACTGCGCCATTGAGGCGGTGGGCAAAACCGCTTCGGCCAAGCCTGCGGATGCTGCGCCAAGAAAAGTGCGGCGATTCAGTTGAACGAAGCTGAAGTCCTCGCCCAAACGCAGCGATCGGCCATGGGTGAATGTCATGCGGTGTCTCCGTTATTGATATGCCGACATTGGGTTCATGTTCAAAGCACTGAGAAATCTTATGCTGTTTTTTTGATGAGGTATCACCCCATAAAGCACGAGACCCATGCCTTTGAAGATATACCTGATTGATGACGGCGTGTAGGGCTGTTCTCGGGCTCATTCACACAAGGGATCCATTGATCAAATGTGGGAAGACTTGCTTCACTTGGCGGCGCACAATGGCAAAAACCGTTTGACATGCTTGCGTAGGTGCAGTGTGCGGCGACAGCCGCAGCACGATGTTGCGGTCCAAACTCGGCTGGACGATTCGGGCGGCTTGAAGTTCAAGTTGAGCGATCTCCGTGCGAACGGCACTGATGCCCACGATGGCATAAATACCCCCAGCTGCGACGATTTTTTTCTGTAGATTCAGGCTGTCGCATTCGAGCCTGATGTTCAGATGAATGCCCCGGCGGCTGGCCCAATGTTCCAAGACATTATGAAAAGCATAAGGGAGACCAGGAACGACCAAGGGAACGTTGTCCAGCAGGTCGAACGGGATCGTCTCTGTTGCCGTTAACGGGTCACCGGGTGCGCCGATCAGGACATGCGGCATTTTCGCGATGCCGTCTCCCCGGCCACTGCGGCCTCGGGTGTTTTCAGAAAAAAGAGCGATGTCGAGTTCCCCACGTTCTAGGCATGAGGACACACGCCCACTCATGCCACTCACCAAGTGCAGCCTGACTTTTGGAAATGTGCGTTCCAGCTCTAAATAGACAGGCCCGCTTAAAGCGTCAGCCAAAGAGTCGATAACCCCCAAACGAACCAGTCCAGCCGGCTCTCTCAGCTTGTCGCTGGCGTCATCGGTAAGAAGTTGACCTGCCTGTATCCAATCCTTCACGCGGGGATAAAGGCGCTGGCCGATTTCGTTCAGACGCACGCCGCGAGCCGTTCGCTCGAACAGCATGGCGCCAAAGGACCGTTCAATCGCCCCAAGTTGGCGACTGATCGCCGATTGGGCAACATCGCGTGCGGCTGCGGTGACCGTCAAACTGCCGCACTCTGCAATCTGCAGAAACAATTGCCATTGGTCGATTGCGAGAGGGGAAGACATTTGATTGGGTGTGGGTATGGGCCGCGGTTTTTGACTGAGCGTTCAA